>JBFIHV010000015.1:0-16784 GCA_041601595.1 Amylibacter sp.
CTGCCGGTCAAAAGCGCCGCTATTCCGACCGAACCGGACCCTTCGATCACCTGCTGTTCCTGCCAGTAGGCATAGCGGACTGCGGCGGCGATTTCCGTCTCGCTGACCAGCAGGATGTCATCCACCAGATCACGGACCATGTTGAAGGTCAAACGGTTGTCCAGCCCGATGCCGCCACCCAGCGAATCCGCCAGCGTCGCCTGCTCCGCGACCTGCACGGGCTTGCCGGACTTCTGGCTTTCGTACATCGCCGCGCCGCGTTCCATGCTGATGCCGATGACGCGAATATCCGGCTTTCTGGCCTTCAACGCGGCGGCGACGCCCGAGATCAGCCCGCCGCCCGAGACCTGCACCAGCACGGCCTCGGCGTCGGGGACCTGTTCCAGCAGGTCCAGCCCAAGCGTGCCTTGCCCCGCGATCACGTCCGGATGGTCGAAGGGCGGTATCATGGTCATGCCGTGTTCCCTGACCAGCTTTTCGACCTCGACCTGCGCATCGTCCTGCGAGGTGCCGATGATGCGGACCTCGGCGCCCTGCGCCCTGATGCCCTCGACCTTGTTTTCGGGAACCAGCGACGACATGCAGATGATGCAGCGCACGCCGTTCTGGCGTGCGGCATAGGCCAGCGCCCGCCCGTGGTTGCCGGTGGATACGCCGACGACGCCATGCGCCTTGCGGTCTTCCGGCATGTTCAAGACCGCGTTGGCCGCGCCGCGCAGTTTGAAGCTGCCGGTGGTCTGGGTGTGCTCCAGTTTCAGGTGGACCGGCGCGCCGGTTCTGTCCGACAGGCTGGCCGACAGCCGGATCGGGGTCGGCTGGATGGTGCCGACGATGCGGCGGCGGGCGCTTTCGATCTGGGCGAGGGTCACGAAGGGGGCGGTCATTGCATCAGTTCCTGATCCGGTCGGGAAGGTCATGGTCGAACAGCTTACCATAGCCCTCGGGCTTGTGAAGCAGGCCGGCGTGCCGCATCAGCGACCATGCGCTGGCCTGATTCGAGGTTATGACCGGCTTGCCGCTGCGGGCCTCGATCTCGGCGATGGTTCCGATCGCGGGCAGGGCGGTGCAGGACAGGAAGAACGCCTCGGTCCGCGGATCGTCGATGGCCAGAGCCGCGTCGACGATGCTGTCACGGGGAACGCGCGCCATTTTGCGGTCGTCGTCCAGCCCGAAACAGGCAAAACGGACCACTTCCAGCCCGTGGCGCTGGAAATAGTCGGCCATCGGGCGGCTGGTCTCGACCAGATAGGGGGTCAGGACCGAAATCCGTGTGAGGCCCATGGCGGCGAATCCCGACAGCGCCGCGCCGCTCGGCGTCACGACCGGAACGCCCGGTCTGGCGCGATTGATCGCGGCCGCCACCTCGGCATCGCCGATGACGACCGAGGCCGCCGTGCAACTGTAGCAGATCGCGTCGAGCGGCTCGCCCGGCAGGATGAGGTCGGCCGCCGCCGTCAGGGTCGGCAACATGGCCCGCAGGTTCGCGGGCGTGGTGGGATTGGCGAAGGGAACCCGGGTGCCATAGATGCCGACGTCGTCGAACGGCATCAGCCGCGCGAAATCGAATTCCGTCGTCAGGTCGGTCGACAGGGTGATCAGCCCGAGCTTCCTGCGCGCGTCCGGCGCCTCGAACCTGAGGCCGCCGTCCGACAATTCGATCTGTATGGTCTGCATGACGCGGCCTAGCGCTGCTTGGGGGCAAAGCGCTTTTCGAGGCGCCGCAAGAAAATCACCGACGGTACGCTGACCGCCAGAAAGAACACGCCGACAAGGGTCATCGGTTCCACGTATTTGTAGTGGTAATTGGCAACCGAACGGGCCTGGTTCATCAGTTCGAGCACGGTGATCGCGGCCAGCAGCGGCGTTTCCTTGAACATCGAGATGAAGTAGTTGGCCAGCGCCGGGATCATCGGGGGAATGGCCTGCGGGATGATGATCCGCGTCCATGTCTGGCGGGTCGACAGGTTGACGGCCTTCGCGGCCTCCCACTGGCCCTTGGACACATTGTCGATGCCGGTGCGGTAGACCTCGGCCGTATAGGTCGCGTAGTGGATGCCCAGACCGATCACGCCCGCCACCATCGGCGACAGAAGGATGCCCAGATCAGGCAGGATGTAGAAGAGGAAATACAGCTGCACCAGCAGCGGCGTGCCGCGGATGAATTCTGCGGCGAAGGCGAAAGGATAACGGATGAACTTGTTGCGCGAGCGGCGCGCGATGGCCAGGCCGAGGCCGGCGATCATCGCGATGATCGTGCCCAGCACGGTCGCCTGAATGGTGATGACGACGCCCTCGGCCAGTTGCGGCATGATCTGCCAGACAAAATTCCAGTCCCACATCGGCTCAGCCCTTCGTCACGTCGAGGCCGCGCGACAGACGTCGCTCCAAGCCCTTGATACTGTTGGAGATGACCGTCGAGTAGGCGAAGTACAGGAACAGGATGGTCAGGAAGGGCACCGCCGTCGATCCGGTCTGGGCGCGAACCACCTGTGCCTGAAACGTCATGTCGGACAGCGAGATCAGCGAGACGACCGCCGTACCTTTCAGCAGTTCGATCGCGTTGTTGCCGAAGGTCGGCAGCATCAGGATGAAAGCCTGCGGCAGGATGACATGGCGCAATTCCTGCATCCGCGTCAGGTTCAGCGCCTTGCAGCCCTCGTACTGTTCGCGCGGGACCGACAGGATGGCGCCCCTGACCACCTCTGCGCCATAGGCCCCGACATTCAGGCCGAGCGCCAACACCCCGGCCTGTAGCGGCGACAGGGGAAGCCCCAGCAGCGGCAGAACGAAATAGGCCCAGAAAAGCTGGACGAAAATCGAGGTGCCGCGAAAGAATTCGATATAGGCCGTCGCGAGCCAGCGCAGTTGCCAGAATCGCGAAATACGGCCGAGGCCCGCGGTAAAGGCGGCCACCAAGGCAAGGGCGCAGCCGAGCACGGTGATCTTCGCGGTGACAACGGCCCCGTCGAGGATCAGGCCTATATATCCGTACCATTGTTCCATAGCGGGTCTCGTTGAGTGGAAAATCCGGATGGCGGCAGTGTCGCCGCCATCCGGTCAGCATTGATCAGTTCGGGCCGCCGCAAAGTACTTCGCGGCTGGTTCGCATGGCTGCCTCCGCCGAGTAGCCGTAGGGCTCGACGATGGCGGCGAACTCGCCATTGGCTTTCATTTCGGCCAGAACCTCGTCATAGGCATCGCGCAGATCGGTGTCCTGCTTGCGGAAGGCAACGCCGGCACAGAAGATCGGTGTGTCCTCGACGGGCGCGAACATTTCCAGATTCGGGTCGTTGGCCTTTTTAAGCAGGTCGCTGATCGACAGCACCGGCAGGGCGTAGACGTCGATGCGGCCGTCCTGCAGCATTTTCGAGCCGGACTGCGGATCGGGAACGACGACGACATTGGCGCGGTCGACACCGGCCTCGATCGCCAGCTTTTCCTCGGTTCCGCCGCCGACAACGCCCACCTTTGCGCCCTTCGCCGCGATATCGGCAAAGGATTTCAGGCCCATCGGATTGCCCTTGGGCAGCATGAAGCTTTCGGCGTCGCACAGGTCAGGCTCGGAATAGGAAACGGCCGCGCAACGTTCCGGCTTCATGAACAGGCCGGCGGCGACCATGTCGAAGCGCTGCGCCTGCAGGCCCGGGATCATGGCGCCGTATTCCGAAATCGATGCGACGATGTCGGGTACGCCCAGTTTTGCCAGAACGGCGCGCGCCACATCCGGTCCGGCGCCGGACACCTCGCCGCCGGTGGTGACTTCCGTCCACGGCGGTTCGTTGGCGATGGCGATCCGGGCGAATCCCTGTTCCTTCAGGGTTTCCAGATCGGAGGCGGCAAAAGACGCGGCCAGCGATGTCATCAGCATCCCGGCGCCCAGAGACGCGGCGGCCAATGTCGTTATGCATTTGGTTTTCATCATGTTTTTTCCTCATGTATCCTGTTGTTACGGTTGGTTTTACTGGGCGAACTCGTTCAACGCAGATGTCAAATCCGCTGCCCTGCGGCGACAATCTTTCGCAAAAAGGTTTGCGTCCGCTCTTGTTGCGGGTTGGTGAAAATCTGGTCCGGCGGTCCCGATTCGACGATCCTGCCGCCGTCGAAGAACAGCACGCGGTCGGCGAAGTCATGCGCGAAACCCATTTCATGGGTGACCAGCAGCATCGTCATGTCGGTTTCGTCCGCGAGCTTGCGCAGGACATTCAGAACCTCTTCGACCAGTTCCGGGTCGAGCGCCGACGTCACTTCGTCGAACAGCATGATCTTGGGCCGCAGGGCCAGCGCCCGCGCGATCGCGACCCGCTGTTTCTGGCCGCCCGAAAGCTGCGCCGGTTTCTGCGTGGCCTTGTCGGACATGCCGACCATATCCAGCAGGTCCATGGCCAGCGCATTGGCCTCGGCCTTGGGCGTCCCCTTGGTCAGCATCGGCGCGAGGGTGACGTTTTCCAGCACGGTCATGTGGGGGAACAGGTTGAACAGCTGGAATACCATGCCGATCTTTTCACGCATCTTGTGCAGATGCGCCTCGTCGGCTTTCACGAGGCCGCCGTTCCTGGGCATGTGCCAGAGCGGTTCGTCGTCGACGAAGATGCCGCCGCCGTTGATTTCCTCGAGCGTCATCAGAATGCGCAGGATCGTTGTCTTGCCGGAACCCGAGGGCCCGATCAGCGCCAGCTTTTCGCCCGGTGCCACGGTAAAACTGAGGTCCTTCAGAACCTCGAAATTACCAAAGCTTTTGGAGACGCCTTCGATACGAATAATTGGGTCCGTCACAGCACGAAAACTCCTCTGTCACGATTGTTGCCACCGGACGACAGTGTTATGAGATCAAAACCAAGTCAATTATTTTATTAAATCATAACAATTTTGAAGGGCGGAGACTCCCGTGCTGCAGACTACAGACTGGGGACGGCGCGTTCCGGTTGCCGGTCGAGGATGCGGCAGACGATGCGCAGGCCGAGCGCCAGATCGTCTTCGCTCACCGCGCCGAGACAGAGCCTGACCGCTGGCGCGATGGGCGTGTCGTTGGTTGCGAAGTAGGAACCGGGGGCCAGCGCCACCCCGCCCTGACGGGCCTGCTCGACGAAGGCCTGTTCGTCCCAGTGCTTCGGCAGTGGCAGCCAGACATGCAGCCCGCCGCCGCTGGAATAATGCGGCACCTCGGCCAGTTGCTCCGCCGCGATCCGGTTGCGCACCGCCAGGGCCGATTTCTGCCAGTCCAGCATTTCCGTGGCGACCCCGTCCTCGATCCAGTGCGCCGCGATGTCCAGCATCAGCGATGTCGCCATCCAGTTGGTGACAAGGTGCCGGTTCTTCGCCGCCTCGCGCCGCGCCTCGGGCGCGACCAGAAAGCCGATCCGCATTCCGGGCATCAGGCATTTCGTCAGGCTGGTGAAATAGAAGCTGCGTTCCGGCGCCAGCGCGGCCAGCGGCGGCAGCCGTTCCGGCTGGATCGGACCCCAGGCATCGCTTTCTATGATCAGGATATCGTGCTTGCGGCATAGCGCGACCAGTTCGTCCCGCCGCCGCGCGCCCATCATGGTCGCCGTCGGGCTGAGCCCGCTGGGCATGACATAAAGCGCCTTGACCGAATGCGTTGCGCAGAGCCGGTCGAGGCTTTCGGGCAGGATGCCCTCTCGGTCGATGGGAAGGCCCTTCAGCCGCAAACCCAGATAAGAGGCAAGTGGCTTCAGCGTGTGGTGCCCGATCTCCTCGGTCGCTACGATCTCGCCTTGCTTGGCGGCGGTCATCAGGGCGACGGTCATGGCGGAGGTGTTGCCGTTGGTCAGCAGAATCGATTCCTTCGGCGGCTGCACCCCGCACCGCGCCAGCCAGCGCGCGGCCATTTCGCGGTAATAGTGGTTCGCCGCCGTCGGGCGGAACGAATAGACCGTATTGGCCGGCAGGTTCACGCTCAGACGCTCGAGCGCCTGGCGCATTTGGTCGATGTGAAACTGGTCGCAAACCGGTTTCAGCGCCGACAGGTCGATCAGGGTTTCGCGCTGGTTCACGGGCAGATAGAAATGCGGCGAGCGCGCGTCAGACTGGCGGCCGTTGACGAAAGTGCCGCGGCCGACCTCTCCGGTGACGGCTCCGACGCGGATCAGATCCTCGTAGGCGCGGCTGACGGTCTGGACGCTCAGCCCCAGGTCAAAGGCCAGTTCGCGCTGCGGCGGCAGGCGGTCGCCGCCGGTCAGATCGCCCGCCTCGATCGCGCGCAGGACGCATTTCGCCAGCGAGCGATATGCCGGTCGCGCGAGTTCACCTTTTTTCGGGGGCCAGATTGTCATGGCTTACGTTTGCCTATAGTCATAACAATTACAAGCGGTTTTCCCCGCACAAGGATTCCGAGAATATGGCGACGATCAAGCTGGACGACCGCGATTTGCAGATATTGCAGATCCTTGCCCGCGAGGGCCGGATCACCAAGGCCGATCTGGCGAAACGGGTCAACCTGAGTCCGACGCCCTGCTGGGAAAGGCTGAAGCGGCTGGAGAAATCCGGCGTCGTCAAAAGCTATCACGCCGAGGTCGACCTGCAGAAGATCGCGCCGCATCTGACGATCTTCGTCATGCTGGAACTGGACCAGCACCGGGCCGAAAGCTTCCAGATCTTCGAGCGCATGATCCAGCGATTCGACGAGATCACCGCCTGCTGGGCGCTGGGCGGCGGCTTCGACTATTTCCTGCAGGTGGTGACGCGCGATATCCAGAGCTATCAGCTGCTGATCGACCAGTTGCTGTCCGAGCGGATCGGGATTTCGCGATACTTCACCTATGTCGTGACCAAACCGGTCAAACAGGCGGCCACGCTGCCGTTCGACGTGCTGTTGGCGCCCGACCAGAGCGATTGACGCCGCAAAGGACACAGCAAAGACGATTCA
The DNA here is from genome assembly GCA_041601595.1 of Amylibacter sp. Lineage (GTDB taxonomy): Bacteria > Pseudomonadota > Alphaproteobacteria > Rhodobacterales > Rhodobacteraceae > Amylibacter. The sequence goes on from JBFIHV010000015.1 coordinate 6,884, forward strand.
CCTGCCGGCAGGGCGTTCTTTGGTGAAATCCTCTGCCGGATTTCCGGCATAATGATCGAAAGTCAAACATTCGAGCGGAGTACCCCAATGCAGCGGAAACATGCATCTGCAATTTCGTGCCCGATACCCCTGAGCGACACGGCGCTCTTCCGGGACCGGTCCTTTGTCGACGGGCGCTGGGTCGCGGCGACATCGGGCGACAGCATCGCCGTCACCGATCCGGCGACCGGAAAGTTGCTGGCCGAGGTCAGCAGCCTGTCGGAGGACGAGAGCCGAAGCGCCGTCGATGCGGCGCAGGCGGCCTTCAAGGGCTGGAGCGCACTGCTGCCGCAGGAGCGGTCGGCGATCCTGCGGCGCTGGTTCGACCTGATGCTGGAGAACCGCGAAGACCTTGCGCAGATCATCACCGCCGAGCAGGGCAAGCCGATATCGGAGTCGCGCGGCGAGATCGACTATGCGGCTTCCTTCGTCGAGTTCTATGCCGAGGAATCGAAACGCCCCGACATCGAGGGCGTGACATCGCACCTGCGCGACGGCGAGGTCGAGATCTGGCGCGAACCGGTCGGCGTCGCCGCGCTGATCACGCCGTGGAATTTCCCGTCCGCGATGCTGACGCGCAAGGCCTCCGCCGCGCTGGCCGCCGGTTGCACGGTCGTGGCGCATCCCTCGGGCGAAACGCCGCTGTCGGCGCTGGCGCTGGCCGAACTGGCGCGCCGCGCCGGCGTGCCGGACGGCGCGTTCAACGTGGTGACGGGTCGCGCCGCGACGGTGGTCGGCCCCTGGACCGCGGACACCCGCGTGCGGGCCCTGTCCTTTACCGGATCGACCGAGGTCGGAAAGCTGCTGTACCGGCAGTGCGCGGACACCGTGAAGCGCCTGATCTTCGAACTGGGCGGCCACGCGCCGTTCCTGCTGTTCGCCGACGCCGACATGGACAAGGCGCTGAAAGAGGCCGTGAACGCGAAATTCGCCACTTCCGGACAGGATTGCCTCGGCGCCAACCGGTTCTTCGTCGAGCGCAGCGTTTATGACGACTTCTGCCGGCGCTATACGGAACGGGTTGCAGCCCTTGACGTCGGGCCGGGACCGGAGGACCATGACCTTGGACCACTGATGAACGAAAAGGCCGTGGCAAAGCAGGAAGAACATGTGAAGGACGCGCTGGCAAAAGGTGCAAGGTTGCTGACCGGCGGCAAACGCCACGCGGCCGGACCACTGTATTTCGAGCCGACGGTTCTGGCCGATGTGTCGGCGGATGCGCTGATCATGCAGGAAGAGACCTTTGGCCCGGTTGCCGCAATCGCGGCATTCGATACCGAGGCCGAGGCCATTTCACGCGCCAACGCGACGGAATACGGGCTGATCGCCTATGTGCACACGCAGGACCCGCGCCGCATCTACCGCGCCAGCCGCGCGCTGGAGTTCGGCATGGTGGCGGTGAACCGCACCAAGGTCACCGGCCCGCCGGTGCCGTTCGGAGGCGTAAAGCAATCGGGCCTTGGCCGCGAAGGATCGAAATTCGGATTGGAAGCCTTTACAGAGGTCAAATACGTCTGTCGGGACTGGTCCTGAGAATAATAACGAAAGGGAACACAATGTTGAAAAATGATCTGCTGGATCAATGGGACCGGGAGAATTTCTTTCACCCGTCCACCCACCTGGCGCAATTCGCGCGCGGCGAGATGCCGAACCGTGTCGTCACCGGCGGCAAGGGCGTCTATATCGAGGACCGGGAGGGCAACCGTCTGCTGGACGCTTTCGCCGGCCTGTATTGCGTCAACATCGGCTATGGCCGGACCGAGATTGCCGACGCGATCGCCAAGCAGGCGCAGGAACTGGCCTATTACCATTCCTATGTCGGGCATGGCACCGAGGCCTCGATCACGCTGGCCAAGATGATCCTGGACCGCGCGCCCAAGAACATGAGCAAGGTCTATTTCGGCCTGTCCGGATCGGACGCCAACGAGACCAACGTCAAGCTGGTCTGGTACTATAACAACATCAAGGGCCGCCCCGAGAAGAAGAAGATCATCTCTCGCTGGCGCGGCTATCACGGGTCAGGCTTGATGACCGGGTCGCTGACCGGGCTGGAGCTGTTCCACAAGAAATTCGACCTGCCGCTGGCGCAGGTCATCCACACCGAAGCGCCGTATTATTTCCGCCGCGCCGACATGGGGATGAACGAGGAGGAGTTCTCGGCGCACTGCGCTGCGGAGCTCGAGAAACTGATCCTGGCCGAAGGACCGGATACGGTCGCGGCCTTCATCGGCGAACCCGTGCTGGGAACCGGCGGCATCGTTCCGCCACCTGCCGGTTACTGGGCAGCCATTCAGGCGGTTCTGAAGAAATACGACATCCTTCTGATCGCGGATGAGGTGGTTACCGGTTTCGGGCGGCTCGGCTCGATGTTCGGGTCGCTGCACTACGGTATCGAGCCGGATATCATCACGATCGCAAAGGGCCTGACCTCGGCCTATGCGCCGCTGTCTGGCTCCATCATATCGGACAAGGTCTGGAAGGTTCTGGAAGACGGCACTGACGAGTTCGGCGCCATCGGCCACGGCTGGACCTATTCGGCGCATCCGATCTGTGCCGCGGCCGGCGTCGCCAACCTGAAGGTGATCGACGATCTGAACCTGATCGCCAACGCGGGCGAGGTCGGGGCCTACCTGAACAAGGCTCTGGCTGACGCGGTGGGCGCGCATCCCCATGTCGGCGATGTGCGCGGCGAGGGCATGCTCTGTGCCGTCGAACTGGTGGACAACAAGGCGGGCCGCACTTTCTTCGAGGCGGACCGCAAGATCGGGCCCGCGATTGCCTCGGCGTTGCTGAAGCGGAACGTGATTGCCCGCGCCATGCCTCAGGGCGACATCATCGGCTTCGCGCCGCCGATGTGCCTGACCAGGGACGAGGCGGATATAATCGCGCAGGCGATGAAAGAAGCGGTCGAAGAAGTCTTCGGTTACTGAAATGGAAAGGCCGCGCCGCAGGAACCCCCTGTGGTGCGGCGCCTCTATTCCCTGGCAGGCGCAGGGCCGGACGACTGCCCGACGACAAGGTCGACCTCGAGCAGTTCCCGAAGCGGACCGCTGGCGGGCTCCTTGATGATCTGCAGCAGCATCTCCGCAGAGCGTTGCCCGGCGAAATGGACGGAAGATCGCGTGGCGGTGAAGATCGGAATGTCATGGCCGTTCTTCAGATAGGACAACTCGTCGTCGAAAATGACGATGGAAACGTCCTTGCCGACAACCAGACCGCGTTCCTGAACCGCGCGCCGCACGCCGATGCCGGAAATCATCGAAGCTGCCAGAAATGCGGTGGGCGGGTTCACGTGGTCCAGCGCCTGGCGGGTGGAAAGATAGCCCTGAACCTCCGTCATCTCTCCGCTGAACATCATTTCGGGATCGACGGGAACGCCGGCGCCGTCATGGGCCGAGATATAGCCGGACTTGCGGCGGTGGGCGAAATCCAGATTTTCAAGACCGTTGATGAGCGCGATCCGGCGGTGGTTCAGGCTGAACAGGAACTCGGTCGCCCGCGAGAAGGCCCGCTTGTTGTTGACGTCGAGCCACGAGTAGTCCTCGGTCACGTGGGAGGCGCGGCCATGCACGACGAAGGGCAGGCCGATCTCCGTCAGCAGGGCGATGCGGGGGTCGCCCATTTTCGGGCTATGCACGATAATCCCGTCGACGGAGCCTTTGGCCTTCAACTCGCGATAGGCGCGTTCCTCGTTGCCGTCCTCGACCAGCGACAGCATCATGTCGTATCCGTGCCGGGCGTAGGTTTCGCCGGCGCCCGCGATGAAATCGGCGAAGATCGGATTTACAATCTCGTGTTTTGTGGATACCGGAATGAGGTGTCCTATGGTCATGGACAAGCCTGTCGCCAAGCTCTTCGCGCGTGTGTTCGGGCGGTAGAAATTCTCGATCGCGGCCTTTTTGATTCGGGCGCGGGTTTCCTCGTTAACTTCGGGGTAATCGTTCAGAGCCCGGCTTACAGTTGTTTGTGAAAGCCCCAGTTTCTCTGCCAACTGCTTGAGATTCATAACTTACATCCATTCATACCGCTTTGAGTTTTTTATTGTTACATATTAAATCTGTGCGGTCAAAAATTTCCGAGATTGCCGGAACCGGCCTAATCCCAAGATTTTAGTTCGTTTTAAATTCAAAAAGGGAATTCTGCTTGACAGGTCGGGGTGTCAGTGCGCTATCCTTTCTTCCAAAGCGCTTTAGTTTTTGGTTTGAATTTGAGCGCGGAAGCGTGAAAAGCGCAAATTGCGCAATCTGGGAGGATATTTCATGAAATCTAGAATGTATTTGGGCGCGGCGGCGATCGCGCTGATCGGCAGCACCGCGCACGCGGGCGGGCACATGATGTTTGCGCCCGGTGTGGGCGACTTCAATTGGGAAAGCTACGAAGCACTGAAGGCGACGCAGCTGAACGGCGAGCAGGTGACCGTCTTCGGACCATGGCTCGGGCCGGACCAGAAGCTGGTGGAAAGTGTTCTGGCCTATTTCGCCGAGGCCACAGGGGCGGACGTGAAATACTCGGGTTCCGACAGTTTCGAGCAGCAGATCGTGATCGATACCGAAGCCGGTTCCGCGCCGAATGTCGCGGTCTTCCCGCAGCCGGGATTGGCCGCCGACCTGGCGGGTCGGGGGTTCCTGACGCCGCTGGGCAGCGAAACTTCGGACTGGCTGGTGGAAAACTACGCGGCCGGGCAATCCTGGGCGGATCTGAGCTCTTCCGCCGGTCCGGACGGCCAGAAAGACCTGTATGTGTTTCCCTTCAAGGCCGATCTGAAATCGCTTGTCTGGTATTCGCCGGAAAACTTCGAGGATGCGGGCTATGAAGTTCCGACAACCATGGAAGAACTGAAAGCCCTGACCGATCAGATCGTGGCGGACGGGTCCACCCCGTGGTGCATCGGTCTGGGGTCCGGCGGCGCGACCGGCTGGCCGGCGACCGACTGGGTCGAGGACCTGCTGCTGCGGACGCAACCGCCCGAAGTCTATGACGGCTGGGTGACCAACGAAATCCGGTTCGACGATCCGCGGATCATCGGGGCGATCGAGGAGTTCGGCTATTTCGCCCGCAACGACGCCTATGTCGCAGGCGGCGCGGCGGCCGTTGCGTCCACCGACTTCCGCGACAGCCCCAAGGGCCTGTTTTCGTCGCCTCCGCAGTGCTACATGCACCGTCAGGCGTCATTCATTCCGGCCTTCTTCCCCGAGGGAACCGAAGTCGGACTTGACGCGGATTTCTTCTACTTTCCCGCCTACGAAGGCAAGGATCTCGGCAAGCCGGTTCTGGGCGCGGGCACGATGTTCGGGATCACCAAGGACAGCCCCGCGGCGCGTGCTCTGATCGAGTTCCTGAAGTCGCCCATCGCGCATGAAATCTGGATGGCGCAAACCGGCTTCCTGACACCGTTCAAGGGTGCGAATCCGGCCATGTACGCGACCGACACGCAGCGCGCCATGGGCGAGATCCTTCTGGGTGCCACCACCTTCCGGTTCGACGGTTCCGACCTGATGCCGGGCGGCGTGGGCGCGGGTTCCTTCTGGACCGGCATGGTCGACTACACCGGCGGCAAATCCGCCAAGGAAGTCGCGGAAGCGATCCAGACATCGTGGGATTCACTGAAGTAAACCGCCAGGAACGAGAGCGTTCAGGCAGTTCTGGATTTACGGGATTGCCTGAACATATCCTTTGAAAGGGACAGCAATGAATCCGGCATTACAAGGTCTTATCACGATCATCCTCGGTGTGGGCGGCTGCGTCGGGTATTTCTATTTCTCGAACCAGTTTCTCGACAAGGTGCTGTTTCCCGGAAAGGGCCCGAACGCGGGTCGCAACATCAACCGCGCGAACATGGTGCGTCCGTGGCTGTTCCTGTTTCCGGCGCTGGCCCTGCTCGGTCTCTATCTTGCCTATCCGGTGTTCGAGACCCTGCGCCTGTCGGTGTCCGAGCGCGTTTCCGGCGGCGGTAGCGAATTCGTCGGACTGGCCAATTACAGCCAGATGTTCGGAGAGCCCAAGTTCTGGGAAGCGATGCGCAACAATATGCTCTGGCTGATCGTTGTGCCCGCCATGTCCACCGCCTTCGGCCTGCTGGCGGCGCAGCTGACCGACCGGATCAAATGGGGCAACATCGCGAAATCCCTGATCTTCATGCCGATGGCCATTTCCTTTGTCGGCGCCGCCGTGATCTTCAAGCTGGTCTATGACACGCGCCCGATCGACCAGGAACAGATCGGCATCCTGAATGCGATCTATCTGTGGTTCGGCGGGGACGCGCCGCAGACCTGGCTGACCATTCCGCTGTGGAACAACTTCTTCCTCATGGTGGTGCTGATCTGGATCCAGACAGGTTTTGCCATGGTCATACTGTCCGCCGCCCTGCGCGGCATTCCCGAGGACACCATCGAGGCCGCGATCATCGACGGCGCCAACCCGTTCCAGATCTTCTTCAAGATCAAGATACCGCAGATCGTCGGCACCATCGTCGTGGTCTGGACCACCATCACCATCGTTGTCCTGAAGGTCTTTGACATCGTGTTCGCGATGACGAACGGCCAGTGGGAAACGCAGGTTCTGGCCAACTACATGTTCGACAAGCTGTTCCGGGCCAACGACTGGGGCGTGGGGTCGGCCAGCGCGATGATCATCATGCTGCTGGTCACGCCGATACTTGTCTGGAACGTCTACAACGTTCGCAAAGAGATGAAGTGAGGAAGCGACAATGGACAATATAGCAGGAACAAAATCGGGCCTGACCTGGGCCGTTCATATCTCCGTCGTGCTTCTGGTGGTGCTGTGGGTGTTTCCGACCGTCGGTCTGCTGGTGTCGTCCTTCCGGACGGCCGACCAGATTTCGACCAGCGGTTGGTGGAAGTCGATGCTTCCCTCGGAACAGAGCGAGACGCTGAGGACCGCCGCACCCTCGACGCAGACGCTCGAGAACGGCATCCATGTCATTTCGGGCAACCTGTTTGAAAGGCCGGGCGACTTCACCATCTCGGTCTGGGGCGTGAAGTCCAACGACATTGCCGCCTACGAACCCGGTGATACCGCGGATATGGGCGACGGCGTTTCGATCACCGTTCAGGCGAATGGCGACTACCGTATGATCAGTACCGAGGAATTCTCGGGCCGTCGCGGAGAGCGCGTCTTCGTGACCGCGAAAACGCCGCCGGAATTCACCACGCGGAACTATTACAACGTGCTGTTCGACCCGGCCAACCGCGAGGGCATGACCAAGGCGTTCTTCAACACGCTGACGGTGACGATCCCGGCGACCGTGATCCCGATCCTGATCGCGGCCTTCGCCGCCTACGCGCTGGCCTGGATGGAGTTCCCCGGACGGGCGCTGCTGGTGGCGGCGGTGGTCGGTCTGCTGGTCGTGCCGTTGCAACTGGCATTGATACCGCTGTTGAAATTCCACAACGACATCGGCATCGGCAAGGGCTATCTGGGAACGTGGATGGCGCATACCGGGTTCGGCTTGCCGCTGGCGATCTATCTGTTGCGCAACTACATGGTCGGCCTGCCGCGGGACATCATCGAGAACGCCCGCGTCGACGGCGCCACCGAGTTCCAGATTTTCGTCAAGATCATCCTGCCGCTGTCGTTTCCGGCGCTGGCGTCCTTTGCGATCTTCCAGTTCCTGTGGACCTGGAACGACCTGCTGGTCGCGCTTGTCTTCCTGATCGACTCGACCGGCGAGACGACCGTGATGACCAAGCAGATCGTCGAGCTTCTGGGAACACGCGGCGGCAACTGGGAAATCCTCGCGACCTCGGCCTTCGTCTCGATCGCGGTGCCGCTGTGCGTGTTCTTCGCCATGCAGAGGTATCTGGTGCGCGGCCTGCTGGCCGGGTCCGTGAAGTAACGAATGGTAACCGACACTATGAACAAGGAAGTGCAAACCGGCATGGGAAATACTCTGGTCGCGGACAAGGACTGGTGGCGCGGGGCGGTGATCTATCAGATCTATCCGCGCAGTTTTCAGGACAGCAACGGGGACGGGATCGGCGATATCGCCGGTATCGTCCACCGTCTGCCCTATATCGCCTCTCTGGGGGTCGATGCGATCTGGGTCTCGCCGTTCTTCAAGTCGCCGATGAAGGATTTCGGCTATGACATCAGCGATTACCGCGACATCGACCCGATGTTCGGGACGCTGGACGATTTCGACCTGATGATCGAGACCGCGCACAAGTTCGGCATCCGGGTGATGATCGATCTGGTGCTGTCGCACACATCGGACCAGCACCCGTGGTTTCAGGAAAGCAAGATGGACCGCACCAATCCCAAGGCGGACTGGTATGTCTGGGCCGACCCCAAGCCGGACGGAACGCCGCCGAACAACTGGCTGTCGATATTCGGCGGCTCCGCCTGGCAATGGAGCGTGCACCGCGAGCAGTACTATCTGCATAATTTCCTGGCCTGCCAGCCCGACCTGAACTTTCACAACATGGAGGTTCAGGACGCCCTGCTGGACCTGACCCGGTTCTGGCTGGACCGCGGCGTGGACGGTTGCCGGCTGGATACCATCAACTTCTATGTCGCCGACAAGGAATTGCGGGACAACCCGGCGCTGCCGCCGGAAAAACGCAATTCGAAAATCGCGCCGTCGGTCAATGTCTACAACCATCAGGAACACCTGTATTCCAAGAACCAGCCGGAGAATTTGGACTTCCTGCACCGCTTCAGGCAGGTGCTGGACGAATACCCGGCCGCCGCCGCGGTGGGCGAGGTCGGGGACGCGCAATACGGTCTCGAGATTCTGGGCCAGTACACGGAAAAGGACAAATACGTCCACATGTGCTACGCCTTCGAACTGTTGGCCAAGGACAAGGTGACGGCGGCGGACCTGCCGGAAATCTTTGCCAAGGTGGACGAGGTCGCAGCCGACGGCTGGGCCTGCTGGGCCTATTCCAACCATGACGTGATGCGCCACAAGACCCGCTGGGACATGACGGACGAGGAATACCGGCTGTATAATATCCTGCTTATGTGCCTTCCGGGGTCGGTGTGCCTCTATCAGGGCGAGGAACTGGGGCTGGAAGAGGCCGAGGTCGCTTTCGAGGACCTGCAGGACCCTTATGGCATCGAATTCTGGCCCGCCTACAAGGGCCGGGACGGATGCCGGACGCCGATCGTCTGGGAAGACAGCTTCAGCGCGAACGGCGGCTTTTCCGTCGGCCAGCCCTGGCTGCCAATCGACCCGTCGCATTTCGCCAAGTCGGTGGCCGAGGAAGAGAAGCACGAGGCCTCGATGCTCAACCATTACCGCCATGCGATTGCCCTGCGGCGCGACTATCCGGTCCTGCGCAAGGGCCGGCATGATCCGATACGAAACAAGGGCGACGTCGTCTATTTTACGCGCGAACACGAAGGCCGGAAATTGTTCTGCGCCTTCAACCTGTCGGCAGAACCTGCCGGGTTCGATATGCCCGAAGGAAAATGGAAAAATATCGGAGAGACGCTGGGAAGCCTGGCGTTCACCGGTGCACCGAAACAAACCCTGGGACCATGGCAATCCTGCCTGGCGTTGGAAACAGACACTAAAGGGAACTGAAGCATGGCCAATGTGAAACTGACGCATGTCGACAAGGTATATGGCGGAAAGGTCGAGGTTCTGAAGGACATCAACCTTGACATCAAGAAGGGCGAACTGGTCGTGTTCGTCGGGCCCTCCGGTTGCGGCAAGTCCACCCTGCTGCGCATGATCGCAGGTCTTGAAAAAATAACCGGCGGAACGCTGGAAATCGACGGCGTCGTCGTCAACGATATCCCGCCGTCGCAGCGCGGCATCGCCATGGTGTTCCAGTCCTATGCCCTCTATCCGCACATGACCGTGCGGGACAACATGTCCTTCGCGCTGAAACTGGCC
>JBFIHV010000016.1:0-16158 GCA_041601595.1 Amylibacter sp.
CTCGGTCGTGACCTACACGACGCTCGGCTTCGGGGATGTCACCGCAGACAGCCTGTTTGGCGAGATTTTCGTGATCAGCGAGGTGATAGTCGGGTATTTCACGCTAGGCCTCTTGCTGGCCATTCTGGCGAACACGATCGCGCGCAGAAGCTAGAAAAACCTTGTCAGGTCAGCGGAAAGACGATCAGTATCATCGGCACGGAAACCGCCACCACCAGAATTTCCAACGGCAGGCCCGTGCGCCAGTAATCCCCGAAACTGTAGCCGCCCGGCCCCAAAATCAGCGTGTTGTTCTTGTGCCCGATCGGCGTCAGAAACGCGCAGGATGCGGCGATCGCCACGGCCATCAGGAACGGATCGGGGTTGACCCCCAGTTGCGAGGCGACATCGACGGCGATCGGGCCGCCGATCACCGCCGTGGCCGTGTTGTTCAAGACATCCGACAGGGTCATGACCACGATCATCAGCACCGTCAGAACCGCCCAGGCCGGCAGGCCCGCCGTCAGCGCGTTGATCTGCGTGGCGATCATTTCCGTTCCGCCGGAATTCTCAAGTGCGACGCCCAGCGGGATCATGCTGCCCAGCAGGACGATCACGGGCCATTCGATATGGTCATAGACGTTGCGGATCGGCACGATGTCCAGCGCCACGTAGAGCGCCACGACAATCGCCAGCGCCGTTGCAAGATACAGCCAGCCAAAGGCGGCGATCGCAATGGCGGTCGCGAATATCCCGATCGCAAGCCACGCCTGCCGGTGCTGGGTTATGTTCAGCCCGCGCTCCGCCAGAGGCAGTACACCCAGCCAGGTTGCCGCATCGTGCAGGGCCGTATTCGGCCCGATCAGCAACAGGATGTCGCCCGCCCTGACCGGTTCGTGCCGGACACGTTTGCTGAAACGCTTGCCCTGCCGCGAAATTCCCAGCAGGGCCAGCCCGCGCCGCGCGCGCAAGCGCAACGAGATTGCAGAGTGACCGACAATGCGGGCGTCCCTCGGGACGACGACTTCCAGTAGCTCCAGTCCTCCGGCAACCGGTTCCTCGCCGGTCTTTTCTCCGAAATATTCGAGGTCTGCCGTCCCGCGGAAACTGTCGATATCCTCTGCTGTCGCCTCGACAATCAGAATGTCCTTGGCGCGCAGGACAATGTCGGAGCCAAAACCGCCGAGGCGCTGGCCGTTGCGGACCACACCCAGAATGGCCGCGTCATGTTCGTCGGCGGCATCGTAGAGTTCACGCACCTTCTTGCCGATCGCCTTGGATTTCTTCGTCACGACCAGTTCGGCGACATAGCCTTCCAGCACGACGTGGGTTTCCCGTTCTTTCTTCTCGTTGTCTCCGTTCGGCATCAGCCTCCAACCGATTGTCGCGACAAAAATGATGCCGGCAACAGAGACAGTCAGGCCGACCGGCGCAAAATCGAACATGCCGAAAGGTTCGCCCATCGCGCGTTCGCGGAAAGAAGCGATGATGATATTCGGCGGCGTCCCGATCAGGGTCACCATTCCACCCAATATCGTGGCGAATGACAGAGGCATCAGCGTGCGGCGGACGGATCGCTTGGCCTTCGCCGCCGCCTGTATATCGACCGGCATCAGCAAGGCCATTGCAGCCACGTTGTTCATGAAGGCCGACAGGATCGCGCCAATACCCGCCATCGTGGCGATATGAACCGTAAGAGAGCGGCCCGTGTGTATCAGGCGTTTTGTGATGAGGTCGATCGCTCCGGAATTCAACAGCCCCCGCGAAATGACCAGAACCAGCGCCACGATGATGGTCGCCGGATGACCAAAGCCGGAAAAGGCCTCTTGCGTCGGAACAAGCCCCAGCACAAGCGCGACGAGCAACGCGCAGAAAGCCACCAGATCATAGCGCCAGCGTCCCCAGAGGAGCATGCCGAAAACGCCGGCAAACAGGGTGAACAGCATTATTTGGTCGTTTGTCATGGGGCCATCATTGCACCTTTTGACCTATATGCAACCGGATTAGCGGTGCTTTTTTGCGGCTGAATAACACCGGCTTGGGCGCGGGCTTCATGATTGACCCTGAAGACCCCCATGCCGGCACCTGCGGCCGTGCGGCTCAGGTGAACTTCCGGAAAAACTTGGTTTCGTTGAACATGTCCTCAAGCTCCTGCATCCGTCGGCGGGTTTCCGGCCAGGTCAGTTCCTGCACCTGGGCGATGATTGTTTCCAGCAGCAGCATACTGGTGACCGAGGAGTCCCAGGCAGACGGAACGATGATTCTGGATGCGAACACCAGACCGGAGAACTTGCTGATCGGAGATATCCACTGATCGGTCAGCAGGATGATCTCGGCCCCCTTGGCCGCGGCCATCTCCGCCAGTTTCAGCGTACTGTTCTCATACCTCCTGACATCGAAGATCACGATGACATCGCCCTTCCGGACATTCAACAGATAGTGCGGCCACGCGTTGGAGATCGCTTGGATATGCGTCACGTCGGGGCGGATCACCTGCATGTGCAGGAAGAAATAGTCCGCCAGCGCCCGCGTGACCCGCCCGCCGACGACATAGACGGAACGGTCCGGATCGGCCAAAAGCCGGCAGCTCCGGTCGAAGGTTCCGGTGTCGACCTGGGCCAGCGTCTGCTTGATGTTCTGCATCACGGCGTCGGTGAACCGGTTCAGGATATGCGTGTCCGGAACGTTACCGGCCCAGCTGTCGTGCTTTTCGATCGGGCCGGAAATCTTGTATTCGAGTTCCTGGCGCAGGTGATCCTGAAAATCGGGAAAGCCCTTGAACCCGATCTTCTGGACCAGCCGCGCAACCGTCGGGGTCGAGACATTCGCCTTTTCCGCGACAGCCGTGATCGACCCCAGTCCGGACACGGGATAATTTTCCAAAATCGTATCGGCCAGTTGACGTTCTGCCCGCGTCAGACTGTCAAACCTGCTCTGCAGGCGTTCCGCGATCGTCTCCGGCTTCATTGAGTCCACCTCATTTTTCTGTAAAGATACATACATTCGCACGCCTTATGAAGAGATTTTTACAGAATTTTATTGACAGGCGAGCGCCTACTGAAGAGAATTTTACAAATACCAACCGAAGGAATCGCCTTGACCGTCAAGACCTCGCATAATTCCGGAGTCGCTCACGGCCCCTTCCCGGCGCAGAGGATCAACGGGCAGGCAGGGTCCCGCATCGTGCTGGTCTGCGAGCACGCGAGCAACCACATACCCGAAAAATACGCCGGTCTGGGACTGAGCGACGCCGAAAAGACCTCTCATGTCGCCTGGGATATCGGGGCTCGGGGACTGGCGGAATTTCTCAGCCGGAAACTGGACGCGGTACTGGTGGCCGGCACGGTCTCGCGGCTGGTCTACGATTGCAACCGGCCGCCGGAAGCGCCCGATGCCATGCCTGAGAAAAGCGAGCAGATCGAGGTTCCGGGCAATCGGGCGCTGTCGCCCGACGACCGAAAACAGCGCGTGGAAACCATCTATGAACCGTTCCGCGCCACTTTGGCCGACACCATCAGGACCCGCAAAGGCAAGCCGATCCTGATAACGGTGCACAGCTTTACCCCAGTGTATTTCGGCACGTACCGCGAGGTCGAGGTCGGCATTATCCACCACGCCGACGACCGGCTCGCCAAATCCATGGTCAAACATGCCGCCGGCCGCTCCGATCTTAAATTCGCCCTCAACGAGCCCTACTCCCAGGCCGACGGCGTGGCGCATACCCTGATGCTGCACGGCACGGAAAACGGGCTGGTGAACGCCATGATCGAGGTTCGCAACGACCTGCTTGAAACGCCGGAGCAGCAAGAGGCCATAGCGGACATGCTCGCGGCCCTGCTGCGCGACAGCCTGTCCGGATTGAACGAACCGCTCTACGCGGAGGGGCAGGCATGATCCGTTTCGCGCGTCGATATGTTCGCATCGTAGATGCGGTGAATTACCGTATCGGGCGCGTCATGATGTACGGCATCTTCGTGATGATCGGGATTCTGCTGTGGTCCTCGATTTCCAAGACCTTTTTCCTGCCCTCGCTCTGGACACTCGAAGTCGCGCAATTCGCCATGGTCGCCTATTACATTCTGGGCGGCCCCTATTCGATCCAGCTCGGTTCGAACGTGCGGATGGACCTGTTCTATGGCGCCTGGACCGATCGCAGGAAGGCGCAGGTCGATGCGATCACGGTGCTTTTCCTGATCTTCTACCTCGGCGTCATGCTCTATGGCGCCTGGGACAGCACCGCCTATTCCTTCCAATATGGCGAGCGCAGCCCGACCGCATGGCGGCCGTATCTGTGGCCGATCAAGGTCATAATGTGCTTCGGAATTTTCATGATGTTGCTGCAATCGGTTTCCGAACTTTTCAAGGACATCGCCAAAATTCGCGGAGTAAGCCTGTAATGTCTTATGAAATGATCGCAATCATCATGTTCTCCAGCATGATGCTGATGCTCTTCACCGGCCAACGTGTCTTCGGGGCAATCGGCGCGGTTGGGGCGATTGCGGCCCTCACGCTTTGGGGGACCGGTGGATCGGACATTCCGTTTTCGTCCGCGATGAAGCTCATGAAATGGTATCCGCTGCTGACACTTCCGATGTTCATCTTCATGGGCTACGTCCTGTCGGAATCGAGGATCGCCGATGACCTGTACAAGATGTTTCATGTCTGGATGGGACCGATCCATGGCGGGCTGGCGATCGGAACGATCGGCCTGATGGTCCTTGTCTCGGCGATGAACGGATTGTCCGTTGCCGGCATGGCCATCGGCGCGACCATAGCCCTGCCCGAACTGCTGAAGCGCGGCTATGACAAGCGGATGGTGACCGGGGTGATCCAGGCGGGTTCGTCGCTGGGCATTCTGGTTCCGCCGTCCGTGGTTCTGGTCCTGTATGCCATGATCGCGCGTGCGCCGGTCGGGCAGTTGTGGCTGGCCGGTGTCTTTCCCGGCCTGATGATGGCGGCGATGTTCATCATATACATCGCCATCCGCTGCAGGATCAATCCGGCGCTGGGGCCCGTTCTGCCAGTTGAGGAGCGCACCGTATCGCTGAGCGAGAAGCTGCGCCTGTTGCGCGCAGGCATTTTGCCGGTGGCGATTTTCGCCGCGATGATGGTGCCGTTCGTGAACGGCTGGACTTCGCTGGTGGAAAGCTCCGCAATTGGCGCGATGACCGCATTCGCGGCGGCCATCCTCAAGGGGCGGATGACGCGCGAGGTTTTCGAGGTTTCGGTTCGTCAAACGCTTGCGATTTCCTGCATGTTCATGTGGATCATCCTGGCGGCCCTTGGCTTTGGCGCGGTTTTTGACGGGCTGGGCGCCGTGCGCGCGATAGACAACCTGTTCACCGAGCAACTGGGCCTGAATCCCTGGATGATCCTGATCCTGATGCAGCTTTCGTTTCTGCTGATGGGAACGTTTCTGGACGATACGGCGATGCTGGTGATCGTGGCGCCGCTGTATGTCCCGCTTGTAAATGAGCTGGGTTTCGATCTGGTGTGGTATGGTGTGCTTTATACGATCACGACTCAAATTGCCTATATGACGCCACCATTCGGCTACAACCTGTTTCTGATGCGCGCCATGGCGCCGCCGGAAATCTCTTTGCGGGACATCTACAGCTCGATCTTTCCCTTCGTGATGATCATGATCCTGGCCCTGACAATCATCATGGTCTTCCCGGAAATCGCGCTGTGGCTGCCGGACTATGTATATGGAAAATAAAAAGAACTCCTGAAAGGAGCGAATTAGGGGCCCACTATGACGGCCTGCAACAAACAACTGACAAGGAGTAATATGATGACTACCAGACGTAAGTTCCTTACCACCGCCAGCGTTGGCGCAGTTGGCGCCAGCCTGGCCGCCCCCGCCGTCGCGCAATCGAAAATCCGCTGGCGGATGCAGACATATGCGGGACCGGCTCTGGCCGAACATGTCGTGAAACCTGCCATCGACGCCTTCAACAAGGTGGCCGGTGACGAGATGGAGATCGAACTCTTCTTCGCGGACCAACTGGTCCCGACCGGCGAATTGTTCCGCGCCATGCAGAAAGGCACGATCGACGCGGTGCAGTCCGACGACGACTCGATGGCATCACCCACCGAGGTGACCGTTTTCGGCGGGTACTTCCCGTTCGCAAGCCGCTACTCTCTGGATGTGCCCGTTCTGTTCAACCAGTACGGCCTGAATGAAATCTGGGACGCCGAATATTCCAAGGTCGGCGTGAAGCACCTGTCCGCGGGCGCCTGGGACCCTTGCCACTTTGCAACCAAGGAGCCGATCAACAGCCTGGAGGACCTGAAAGGCAAGCGCGTCTTCACCTTCCCAACGGCCGGCCGCTTCCTGACACAGTTCGGAGTGGTTCCCGTGACCCTGCCATGGGAAGATATCGAGGTTGCCGTGCAAACCGGCGAACTGGACGGCATTGCATGGTCCGGCATCACCGAGGACTATACGGTCGGCTGGGCGGATGTGACCGACTACTTCCTGACCAACAATATCTCCGGCGCCTGGGCCGGGTCGTTCTTTGCCAATATGGACCGGTACAACGAGCTGCCGGACCGGCTGAAAACCTTGCTGACACTGGCGATGGACAGCTCGCACTACTACCGGCAGTGGTGGTACTGGGGCGGCGAGGCATCGCTTCGCGTGAACGGTCCGAAAATGAAGCTGACGACCATTCCGGACGCCGAATGGGCCACGGTCGAGGAAGCCGCCATCAAGTTCTGGGATGAAATCGCCGCGGAATCCGAAACCAAGGCGAAGGTGGTGAACATCTTCAAACAGTACAACGCCGACATGGTGAAGGCCGGCCGGCCTTACCGCTACGGCTGACGGAATTTCAGCCTGTAATATCGTCGGGCGCGCATCCTGCGCGCCCGTAACCCTGTTAACCCAAAGGAGCGTCCATGTCCGGAAACCTAACATTTGAAGCGCTGCAATCGATGGTGGCGGCGGGCGATGTCGATACCGTTCTTGTCTGTCTGGTCGATATGCAGGGGCGTCTGATGGGCAAGCGTTTCCATGCACGGAACTTCATCGAGCATTCGTGGCAGGAAACCCATTGCTGCAACTACCTGCTGGCCACCGATCTGGAAATGGCGACGCCCGACGGCTATGCCGCGACCAGCTGGCGGGCGGGCTACGGCGACTATGTGATGAAACCCGATCTGGAAACCCTGCGCACCGTCCCCTGGCTGGAAGGCACCGTCATGGTGCTCTGCGACGTGCTGGACCATCACACCCATGCCGAGGTTCCACATTCGCCGCGCGCCGTTCTGAAACGTCAGATCGTCCGTCTGGCCGAGCTCGGCTACACCGCGAAGGCCGCGACCGAACTGGAGTTTTTCCTGTTCGAGAAAAGCTTCGACGAGATCCGCAAGGGCGGTTTCCGCGATCTGGCGCCGATCAGCGCCTATAACGAGGATTACCACATCCTGCAGACCACCAAGGAAGAGGCCGTGATGCGCCCGCTGCGCAACCATCTGTTCGCCGCCGGAATTCCGATCGAGAATTCAAAGGGCGAGGCAGAGGCCGGTCAGGAAGAGCTGAACATCCGCTTCGCCGATGCCATGGACTGCGCCGATTACCATTCCATCGCCAAGCATGCGACCAAGGAAATCGCCTGGCAGCAGGGTCATGCCGTGACCTTCCTGCCGAAATGGCACCACGAAAGAACCGGCAGTTCCTCGCACGTGCACCAGTCGCTGTGGAATGCCGACGGTACCAGCGCCTTCTATGACAAGAAAGCCGAACTGGGCATGTCCGAAACCATGCGCCATTATATGGCCGGGCTGATAAAATACGCGCCGGAATACACCTATTTCCTCGCGCCCTACGTCAACAGCTACAAACGGTTTTCCAAGGCGACGTTCGCGCCGACGAAGACGGTCTGGTCCGTAGACAACCGCACCGCCGGGTTCCGGCTGTGCGGCGCGGACACCAAGGGCGTGCGCGTCGAATGCCGCATCGGCGGATCGGACCTGAACCCCTATCTTGCCATCGCGGCCCAACTGGCGGCCGGCATCAAGGGGCTGGAAGACAAGCTGGAACTGCCGAAACCCACCACCGGCGATGTCTACGAAACGAAATCCGCCAAGCGCATCCCGCATTCCCTGCGGGACGCCACCGATACCCTGCGCAAATCCGCCCTGTTGCGGGAGGCCTTCGGCAACGGGGTGATCGACCACTATGTTCGGGCGGCGGAATGGGAACAAGAAGAGTTTGATCGCGTCGTGACGGACTATGAGATCGCACGCGGATTTGAGAGAGCCTGAGAATGTCTAAGACTGTCAAATGTATTTCACCGATCGACGGATCGGTTTACGCAGAACGTCCGGTGCTGGACGCCAAAGCCGCCGGCGCTGCTGTAGCCCGTGCGCGCGCGGCACAAGCCGAGTGGGCGGCCCGTCCCCTGTCTGAAAGGATCTCGCTGGTTCTGGCCGGTGTCGCAAAGGTCGGCGAGATGAACGACCGGATCGTGCCCGAACTGGCGCATCAGATGGGCCGGCCCGTCCGCTATGGCGGCGAATTTCGCGGCTTCAACGAACGCGCCACCTATATGGCCGAGATCGCCGAAGGCGCGCTCGGCCCGCTGATGATCGAGGACAGCGACGCCTTCAAACGGATGATCAAGCGTGTCCCGCATGGCGTCGTTCTGGTGGTCGCGCCCTGGAACTACCCCTACATGACCGCGATCAACACCGTGGCCCCTGCCCTGATCGCCGGAAATACCGTGATGCTGAAACATGCGTCCCAAACCCTGCTGGTCGGCGAGCGCATGGCGGAAGCATTCCATGCGGCGGGAATTCCCGCGGACGTGTTCCAGAACGTGTTTCTGGATCACCAGACCACGTCCGACCTGATCGCCGCAAAATCCTTCGGCTTCGTCAACTTCACCGGATCGGTGGCGGGCGGCCAGGCCATGGAGCGCGCCGCGGCAGGCACATTCACGGGCGTCGGCACGGAGCTGGGCGGCAAGGACCCGGGCTATGTTATGGAAGACGCCGATCTGGATCTGGCGGTCGAGACGCTGATTGACGGCGCGATGTTCAACTCCGGCCAGTGCTGCTGCGGCATTGAACGGATTTACGTCGTCGAAAGCCTGTTCGACAGTTTCGTCGAAAAGGCGGTCGCCATCGTCAACGGCTACAAGCTGGGCAATCCGCTGGACCCCGAAACGACGCTCGGCCCGATGGCGCATGTGCGCTTTGCCGACGAGGTTCGCGCCCAGACGCGCGAGGCCGTGGCGGCGGGCGCCAAGGCGCTGATCGATCCCGCGCGATTCCCGAATGACCGCGACGCCTACCTGATGCCGCAAATTCTGGTCGACGTGGACCACTCCATGCGCGTGATGCGGGACGAGAGCTTCGGCCCCGTCGTCGGCATCATGAAGGTCAAGAATGATGCAGAGGCCATCGCCCTGATGAACGACAGCGAGTTCGGTCTGACCGCATCGCTCTGGACGCGGGATTTTGCCCGCGCGGAGCGCATCGGCGACCAGATCGAAACCGGCACGATCTTCACCAACCGCTGCGACTACCTGGACCCGGCCCTGTGCTGGACCGGTTGCAAGAATACCGGCCGCGGTGGTGGCCTTTCGGTCATCGGATACCAGAACCTGACCCGCCCGAAATCATATCACATCAAGAAAGCCTGACAGATGAACCTTGTTGCCAACTGGTCCTACCCCACCGCAATCCGCTTCGGTGCGGGCCGCATATCCGAACTGGCCGAAGCCTGCGCCGCCGCCGGGATCAAGAACCCCCTGCTGGTCACCGACAAGGGGCTGGCCGGCCTTCCGGTGACACAATCGACGCTGGACCTGATGGCCGCCGCCGGGCTGGGTCGGGCCATGTTTTCCGAGGTCGACCCGAACCCGAACGAAAAGAATGCCGAGGCAGGGCTGGCGGTCTATCGCGCGGGCGGCCATGACGGGGTGATCGCATTCGGGGGCGGTTCGGGCCTCGATCTGGGCAAGGTCATCGCCTTCATGTCCGGCCAGACCCGTCCGCTGTGGGATTTCGAGGATATCGGCGACTGGTGGACCCGCGCCGACCAAAAGGGCATCGCGCCCATCGTCGCGGTTCCGACAACGGCCGGCACCGGTTCGGAGGTCGGCCGCGCCAGCGTCATCACCAATTCGGTAACGCATGAGAAGAAAATCATCTTTCATCCGAAAATCCTGCCGAGCGTCGTGATATGCGACCCTGAACTGACCGTCGGCATGCCGAAATTCATCACCGCCGGCACCGGCATGGACGCCTTTGCCCATTGTCTGGAGGCCTATTGCTCGCCGCACTACCATCCGATGAGTCAAGGCATCGCGCTGGAGGGCATGCGTCTGGTCAAGGAATACCTGCCCCGCGCCTTTGCCGACGGCACCGATATCGAGGCGCGCGCCAATATGATGTCCGCCGCCGCGATGGGGGCCACGGCTTTCCAGAAGGGCCTTGGCGCGATCCACGCCCTGTCGCACCCGATCGGCGCGCATTTCGGAACCCATCACGGCACGACCAACGCCGTGGTCATGGCCGAGGTCCTGAAATTCAACCGGCTGGCGGTCGAAGATATCCTGTCCTCCGCCGCGAACTACTTGGGCATCGAAGGCGGCTTCGACGGGTTTCTGGAGTTCGTCATCCAGTTGAACGCGTCACTCGGCATCCCGAAAAACCTGACCGAGCTGGGGGTTTCAAATCCGGATATCGAGGCGCTGACCAAGGACGCGCTGGCGGACCCGAGCACAGGCGGCAATCCGGTCAAGATGACTTACGAAAATACCAAGGCCTTGTTCGAGGCCTGCATGTAAAGAATTAAATATACACTTTAATATGATGTAATATAATAATTATATCGCATATCTTAATGTGAAGCACAAACCAACTGCGGGAACTATTTCGCGGCGCGCGCGATCAGTTCCCGCACCTTCGGGCCCATCGACTCGACAATTCGCTGAACACCTTCCGCGTTCGGATGCAGGTTATCGGCCTGAAAGAACTTCGGATCGGGCGACATGGGCGCACCGTCCCTTGCCAGCGCCGCCAGAAAATTCGGATAGACCAGAGCACCGTATTGATCCGCAAGCTCGGGATAGATGGCGTCGAAATCGCGCTGGTAGTCCGCGCCGTAGTTGCCCGGCGCGGCGATCCCGACCAGCAGGACCGGCAAGTCGCGGCCGGTTGCAATGTCCAGAATTCCGTCGATATTCTCGCGGCTGGTGGCCGGATCGATCCCGCGCAGCACATCGTTGCCGCCCAGCGCCACGATCATCGCATCGACCTCCGGCGTCAGGGTCCATTCCACCCGCGACAGCCCGCCCGCCGTCGTATCGCCCGAAACGCCAGCGTTCAGGACCTGCACGTCCTCGCCCTGCGCGCGCAGCCATTTTTCCAGTTGCGATACGAAGCCCTCTTCGGGAGCCAATCCATAGCCTTGGGTCAGGCTGTCGCCCAAGGCCGCGATGACGATAGGCTGCGCAAGCCCCGGCAAAGCGGACAAGCCCAGAAAAAATAACGCGATTGTGAGGTTGCGAAGACCGCCAACCGCCCAATATACCAATGAACGGATAAATTTAGGGAATTTCAATATGGCCGAGGCGGTCCTGTCGCTCAAAGACGCAAAGCTCACCCTGTCAGGCAATGCCGGAGCTGTAGAGATCCTGAAAGGCATAACGCTGGATGTCGCCCGCGGTGAAACGTTGGGGCTGGTTGGGCCGTCCGGGTCTGGCAAATCTTCTCTCCTGATGCTCATGGGCGGCCTTGAGCGGGCCACCGGCGGTACTGTGATGGCGCTCGGCCGCGAACTGACGACGATGAACGAAGACGCGCTCGCCCGATTTCGTCTTAATCATATGGGCGTGGTCTTTCAATCTTTCCACCTGATTCCGACAATGACAGCGCTGGAAAATGTCGCAACCCCGCTGGAACTGGCGGGCGTCAGGGATGCTTTCGAGCGCGCCGAGGCGGAATTGCGCTCTATCGGGCTTGGCGCGCGGCTGGATCACTATCCCTCGCAGATGTCGGGCGGTGAACAGCAGCGCGTGGCGCTCGCCCGCGCCGCCGCGCCTAGGCCGGAAATCCTGCTGGCGGACGAGCCGACCGGCAACCTGGACGGGGTGACGGGGCAAGTGATCATGGACCTGCTGTTCAACCTGCGCGACAAATACGGAACGACGATCGTTCTGGTGACACATGCGCCGGAACTGGCCGAGCGCTGTGACCGGATCATCCGCCTGAACGACGGTTCCATCGAGGAAAGCGCTCAGCGCAAGGCCGCGGAATGAGGGGCCCTGTCGCCCTTCGCATCGCCCTGAGGGAACTGCGCGGAGGGTTACGCGGTTTCTGGGTGTTTCTGGCCTGTCTCGCGCTTGGGGTCGGCGCCATTGCGGCGGTCGGCTCCGTAAGGACCAGCATCGAACAGGGCTTGTCGCAGCAAGGCGCTGTTTTGCTGGGCGGTGATGCGGAGCTCGATTTCACCTATCGGTTCGCCGACCAGACAGAGCGCGACTGGATGAACTCGGTCAGCGAACGCGTGTCCGAGATCGTCGATTTCCGTTCCATGGCCGTCGCCGGGACCGGCGGCGACGCGGATCGCGCCCTGACGCAGGTCAAGGCCGTCGATGACCTCTACCCGCTCTATGGCGAAATCCGGCTCTCGCCCGAAATGCCGCTGGAACAGGCGTTGCAAGGACGGGACGCGGCCCCCGGCGCCGTGATGGAGCAGGTGCTCATGGACCGGCTGGGCCTGTCGGTCGGCGACGTCTTTCAACTCGGAACGAAACAGTTCCGACTGGCGGCGGCGATTGTCCGCGAACCGGATAACGCCAGCGCCGGATTCGGGCTCGGCCCGCGCACCATCGTTGCGACGGATGCGCTGACGGGCTCAGGCCTGCTGGAACCGGGGTCGATCTTCGCGACCAAGTACCGGATGATCCTGCCACAGGGCACCGACCTCGAAAAACTGGAGGCAGAGGCGGACGCCCTGCTCGAGGATACGGGCGCGCACTGGCACGACCGGCGCAACGGCGCGCCGGGCGTTCAGCGCTTCGTCGAACGGATCGGATCGTTTCTGGTGCTGGTCGGTCTGGCCGGACTGGCCGTTGGCGGCGTGGGCGTATCAGCGGCCGTGCGCGCCTATCTGGACGGCAAGACCGCCGTGATCGCAACGCTGAAGACGCTGGGCGCGGACGGGCGGACGATCTTCCTCGTATACCTCAGCCAGATCGGCGTGCTGGCGGCGATCGGGATCGGCGCCGGATTGCTGTTCGGAGCGGCGGTGCCCGTTCTGCTGGCTCCGATCATCGAGTCCGCCCTGCCGGTTGAGACAGCGATCGGCCTGCATTTTGCGCCGCTGGCGGAAGCCGCGCTTTATGGCGCCCTGACCGCGCTGATCTTCACGCTCTGGCCTCTGGCCAAGGCCGAGGAAATCCGCGCCGCCGCCTTGTTCCGCGATCCGGCAGGCCAGATGCGCGGCTGGCCGCGCCCGTTCTTCCTGATCCTGACCGTATTCCTGACCGTGGCGCTTGTCGCGCTGGCGGCCGCGTTTTCAGGCGCGCCGAGGCTGGCGCTGTGGACGGCGGGCGGTATTCTCGCGGCGCTGTCGGTGCTGGTCCTGTCGGCGCTGGGCGTCAAGTATCTGGCGGCGCGATTGGCGCGGGCGCGGATCCTGCGCGGGCACACGTCCTTGCGGCTGGCGATGGGGGCTGTCGGCGGTCCATCGGGCGAGACGGCCTCCGTGGTCCTGTCGCTGGGTCTCGGGCTGGCGGTGCTGGCTTCCATCGGGCAGATAGATGCGAATTTGCGCAGTGCGATCGAACGGGATCTGCCGGAGGTCGCGCCGTCCTATTTCTTCGTCGATATCCAGCAAAACCAGCTTGATGGGTTTCTGGAGCGCGTCAGCAACGATCCGCGCGTGTCGCGGGTTGACACGGCCCCGATGTTGCGCGGCTTCCTGACCAAGATCAACGGCATCCCGGCGCGCGAGGTCGCGGGCGACCATTGGGTGGTGCGCGGCGACCGCGGCATTACATATTCGGCGACGCCGCCTGAAAACTCCACCGTGACGCAGGGTGACTGGTGGGCCGAGAATTACTCCGGCCCGCCGCTGGTCAGCGTCGCCGAGGAAGAGGCACGGGAAATCGGCCTGAAGCTGGGCGACATGCTGACCATCAACGTGCTGGGGCGCGACATCGACGCCAAGATCGCCAATTTCCGGATCGTCGATTTCTCGGATGCCAGCATCAATTTCGTTCTCACGCTGAACCCGGCAGCACTGGCCGGTGCGCCGCATACCAATATCGCCACCGTCTATGCCGAGGAGGCCGCCGAAGCGCCTCTGCTGCGCGACGTGGCCGGCGATTACCCGAACATCACCGCGATCCGGGTCCGCGATGCCATCGCGCGGGTCGCCAGCGCGCTGGACGGGATTGCGGCGGCCACCTCTTACGGGGCGGGCGCCACGTTGCTGACCGGATTCATCGTCCTGCTGGGCGCCGCCGCTGCCGGGGAACCGGCGCGGATCTTCGAGGCGGCCGTCCTGAAAACCGTCGGCAGTTCGCGTGCGAAAATCCTCGCCAGCTTTGCGATCCGCTCGGCCATTCTGGGGGCTGCGGCGGGCATGGTCGCCCTTCTCGCCGGGGTTATCGCCGGTTGGGGCATCATGACCTTTGTCATGGAAACCCCGTACCGGCTGGAGGTCGCCTCGGCGCTGGCAATCGTCGGCGGCGGCACGCTGGCGACGCTGGTGGCGGGCCTTGCCTATGCCTGGCGGCCCCTGACCGCGCGTCCCGCTCAGGTCTTGCGCGGCAGGGAATAGGGTCCGACCAGCGCGTCGGGAGTCAGCGGCTTGGAGAAAAGCGGTCATTTGCCGGAAACTGACACGGCCAGCGGGCGACTTGACGAACGTGTTTCTTGCAAATAACTGACCAGTCAGTTATTTATTTCAGATGGCATATGAGTCGCAAAAACCGCAATCCCCGGTGAAAGACAGGCCCCGGAAGCCCAAATTCCGGCGGCGGGCGGAGGCCCGTCCGGACGAGGTGCTGGACGCGGCGCTCGCGCTGTTCACGAAGCGCGGCTTCGCCCACACCACCGTCGAACAGGTTGCCAAACGCGCGGGCCTGTCGAAGGGCGCGGTCTACCTCTATTTCCCATCCAAGAAGGCCCTGCTGGCCGGTCTGGTGCGTCGGGCAGTCGTTCCGGTCGCCGACATGGCGCTGGGCGTCATTGCCGACTATCGCGGAGACCCGCGCCCAGTGATCCGGCAACTCGTCGGCATGCTGGCGGCCAACATGAACGATCCCAAGGTTTTTGCCGTGCCCAAGCTGGTGATCCGCGAGGCGGTGGGCGCGCCCGAGATTGCCCAGATGTACCGCGAAGAGGTCCTCGACCGCGCCCTGCCCGCGCTGGCGGGGCTGATCGCGCAGGGCGTGGAGGGCGGCCATATCCGGCAGGTCGATCCCGAACTGACCATTCGCAGCATTCTGGGGCCGTTGATGATGCATCTGGTGATGGCCGAGGTCTTTTCCATCCAGTCCGCCAGCGGTCTGGCGCTGGACAGTTTGGTCGAGAACCACCTGGCAATCCTGTTTGCCGGTCTGGAGCCGGAGGAGGCGAAGCCATGAGTGCGGTAAAGGATTTCCTGTTCGGCCTGCTCGCGCTGATCGTTCCGGGGTTCGGCGCGCCGACGGAACCGGTCTATAACGGCTATGTCGAGGCCGATTATCTCTATGTCGCACCATCCGGTGCGGGGCGCATCGTCTCGATCGAGACCGCCGAGGGGGACAAGGTGACCGCAGGGCAATTGCTGCTGACGCTGGAAGACACCGCGCAGGCCGAGGCCCTGCGGTCCGCCGAGGCCGGCGTCGCCGTGGCCAGAGCCGAACTGGACAACCTGCAGACCGGCAGCCGCGAGGCCGAAATCGAGGTGATTCGCGCCTCGATTCACAAGGCCTATGCCGACCAGACTCTGGCGCAGACGACGCTGGACCGGTCCGCCGCCCTGCTGGCGCGCGGGCTTGTTCCGCCCGCGCAGGTGGACACCGACCGCGCCAATCTGGCCCGAGCCGAGGCGCAGATCGAACAATTGCAGGCGCAGTTGCGGGTCGCCGAACTGCCCGCCCGCGACGCCCAGCGCCTGGCGGCGGAGGCGTCGCTGGACATGGCGATTGCGCAGGCTGCCATCGCAAA
>JBFIHV010000017.1:0-15823 GCA_041601595.1 Amylibacter sp.
GGCGATCCGCACTCCGGGCACTCCGTCGGGAAGACATAGGGCTTGCTGTCCGCTGGCCGCTTGCCAAGGTCGACGTCCCGCACTTTCGGGATCACGTCACCGGCGCGATAGATCTCGACCCAGTCACCGACGCGGATATCGCGGCCCTCGCGGATCGGATTGCCCTTGGAGTCGCGGCCCTGAATGTAATCCTCGTTGTGCAGCGTGGCATTGGAAACGACGACACCACCGACCGTCACGGGGTGCAGCCGCGCCACGGGCGACAGCGCTCCGGTGCGCCCGACCTGAATTTCGATGGCCTCGAGGATCGTGTGGGCGACCTCGGCCGGAAACTTGTGCGCTATGGCCCAGCGGGGCGTGGTCGACCGGAATCCGAGCCGTTCCTGCAACTCCAGATCGTTGACCTTGTAGACCACCCCGTCGATGTCATAGCCCAGCAGAGCGCGCTGTTCCTCGATTTCCCGGTAATGCGACAGAAGTTCCGTCGGACCGTCACAGACAACCGACAGGGGATTGACCTTGAAACCGAGCGAGGCCAGCCTTTCGAAGGCACCCGATTGGGTATTTGACAACGGCTCCGACAGGGCGCCCCAGCCATAGGCAAAGAACCGCAGCGGCCGGCTTTGGGTGACCGAGGCGTCCAGTTGACGCAAAGACCCCGCAGCCGCATTCCGCGGATTGGCGAATTCCTTCTGCCCTTGCTCGCTCTGCCGGCGGTTCAGGTCTTCGAAATCGGCGTGCGGCATATAGACCTCGCCACGCACCTCCAGCACGTCCGGCGCATCCTTCAGCGTCTTGGGAATATCGTCGACGGTTCTGGCGTTGTTGGTGACGTTCTCGCCGGTTTCTCCGTCGCCCCGCGTGGCGGCATAGATCAGCGCGCCCTTTTCATACCGCAGCGACAGCGACAGCCCGTCAATCTTCGGCTCCGCGATATAGGTCACTTTGGCCTTTGGCCCCATGCCGAGGTACTTGCGGATACGCGCGTCGAAATCCAGGATGTCGGCATCGGAAAACGCATTGCCGAGCGACAGCATGCGCACCTCGTGCCGGATTTTCGAGAAAGTCTCGGAAACTGGCGCGCCGATCTTCCCGGTCGGGCTTTCGGCGAGTTTCAGATCGGGAAAGCGCGCCTCGATCGCCTGGTTCCGCTGCTTGAGCGCGTCATACTCCGCGTCGCTTATGTCGGGCGCATCCTCACCGAAATATTTTCGGTTAGCGTCCTCGATGCGCGCTTTCAGCCTTACCAGTTCCGCTTTCGCCTGCTCTCGCGACAGGGATTCAACAGGCGTATTTTCTGACATTGGCGACCGCTCTAACTCTTGAAGTTCACTCAAGATTTAAGCGCTCGACAGCACAGCGTCCAGCGATTTCAGGCCTGATCAGGCGGTAGCCGCCAGAGGATGCGACTTTGTTGGCGCCGGGTCCCGCAGGACATAACCCCGGCCCCAGACGGTTTCGATGTGGCTTTCGCCGCCCGTAGCTTCGCTGAGTTTTTTCCGCAGTTTGCAGATGAAAACGTCAATGATCTTCAGTTCCGGCTCGTCCATTCCGCCGTAAAGATGGTTCAGGAACATTTCCTTGGTCAGGGTCGTGCCCTTGCGCAGGGAAAGCAGTTCGAGCATCTGGTACTCCTTACCGGTCAGATGAACCGGAACCCCGCGCACGTCCACCGTCTTGGCGTCCAGGTTGACATTAATGCTTCCCGTCTCGATCACCGACTGCGCATGACCCTTGGACCTGCGGACGATCGCATGAATGCGTGCGACCAGTTCTTCGCGGTGGAAAGGCTTGGTGAGGTAGTCGTCAGCCCCGAAGCCGAACCCCTTGACCTTGTCCTCGGCGGCGTCATTGCCGGACAGGATCAATATCGGCGTTTTGATCTTGGCGACACGCAGTTGCCGCAAGACCTCGTGCCCGTCCATATCCGGCAGGTTCAGGTCGAGCAGAATCAGGTCGTAGTCGTACAGCTTCGCAAGATCGATGCCCTCCTCACCAAGATCGGTCGCGTAGACGTTGAAGTTGGCATTGGTCAGCATCATCTCGATGCTTTTAGAGGTCGTGGGATCATCCTCGACTAACAATACGCGCATGGGTCTTCTCCGTAATTATTCCCCTGACGCCACATTGCGCAACAATGGTTAATCGTTCGTTACATACCTCACAAAACGTTAATCGAGCAACTCAAGGCTGTCTATAGCGTTGTAAAGTTGTCACTTTAAGGCCGCTGGACCCATGCAGGCGGGCAGAACGGCACCAGCTTTCGAGCTCCTCCTCGGACAGATCGTACATTTCGCAAGCCTCCTGCCCCGATATCAAACCGCTGAAAACCGCGCGGACAACGGAGAGCTTTCGCCGCGCGACCCACCTTTTGGTATTGCGCGGCGGCAGGTCGGACCTGTTCAGCTTGCTCCCGTCCGGCAGTTGGACTTCGATAGGTCCACGTTCCCTTTTCAGATACATTACACGTCCCTCGACTGGTTACGCGGGATAGAATCGCCGAACTTCCTTAACGGTGACTGAAACCGGGGCTTGAGAGTAGTTAGACTTTTACTATATTGCGACGGAATAAGGAGGCGCTGATGCCACTCGATACGCCAACACCGGTTTTGAATTCCATGGGCTTTGCCAAAGAGCCCAAGGATACACGCGTGCTCGTCGCAATGTCGGGCGGCGTGGACAGTTCCGTTGTGGCCGCTCAACTGGCCTCCGAAGGCTATGACGTGATTGGCGTGACCCTGCAATTGTACGATCACGGCGCGGCGCTGGCCAAGAAAGGCGCATGCTGTGCCGGGCGGGACATCCACGACGCCCGCCGCGTGGCCGAGGAAATGGGATTTCCCCATTACGTGCTGGATTACGAAAACCGCTTCCGCGAGAGCGTGATCGACGAATTCGCCGACAGCTATCTGGCGGGTGCCACGCCGGTGCCCTGCATCCGCTGCAACGAGCGCGTGAAATTCCGCGACCTGCTGGAAACCGCCAAGGATCTGGAGGCGGACTGCATGGCGACCGGCCACTATATCCAGCGGCGCGTCGGCGACACCAAGGCCGAACTGCACAAGGCCGCCGATCACAATCGTGACCAGTCCTATTTCCTGTTCTCGACCAAGCAGGAGCAGCTCGATTACCTGCGCTTTCCGCTGGGGCACCTGCCCTCCAAGGCGGAAACCCGCGCCCTTGCGCAGAAATTCGGCCTGCCGGTGGCGGACAAGCCCGACAGCCAGGATATCTGCTTCGTGCCGAACGGCTCTTACGCCGCCGTCATCGAGAAACTGCGCCCCGGTGCCGTCGAGGCGGGCGACATCGTGCATCTGGACGGCCGCGTTCTGGGTCAGCACAACGGCGTCATTCATTACACCGTCGGTCAGCGCCGCGGGCTGGGCATCGGCGGCGGCGATCCGCTCTATGTGGTCCGGCTGGACCCCGACAAGCATCAGGTGATCGTCGGCCCTAAAGACGCGCTGGGAACCAGGATCATCGCCGTGCGCGAAATCAACTGGCTGGGTGACGAGCCCTTCGACAGCCGTGCCGAGTGGCACCTTTCCGTACGTGTGCGCTCCACCCGTCCGCCGAAGGAAGCCATCATACGCCCACTCGGACCCGACACGGCCGAGGTCGAACTGCTGGACGCCGAAGAAGGCGTCGCGCCCGGGCAGGCCTGCGTCTTCTATGAAACCGAAGGCACCCGCGTGCTGGGCGGCGGCTGGATCTGGCGCGGGAAATAACCCGTCCGGTTTATTGTTTTACAATACAGGCCCCGCGTGGTTATCTCCGTCTGAAATCCTGACCATACGGAGAATTCGCGATGTCCCTCGACGCCGTCCTCGCCCATATCGACAACAATCTGGAGGCCGCAACCGACCGGCTGATGGAGCTTTTGCGCATCGAGAGCATCTCGACCGACTCTAAATACGCGAAGGAATGCCGGAAAGCTGCGGACTGGCTGGTGAAGGACCTGCAAAGCATCGGGTTCGATGCCGACAGCCGCCAGACCCCCGGCCACCCGATGGTCGTGGCCCACGGCGAGGGTAAAGGCACGCATGTGCTGTTCTATGGTCACTATGACGTGCAGCCGGTCGATCCGCTGAACCTCTGGCGCCGGCCGCCGTTTGATCCGGCCATCGAAGACACACCGAACGGCAAGGTCATTCGCGGACGCGGATCGTCCGACGACAAGGGCCAGCTGATGACTTTTGTCGAGGCCTGCCGCGCGTGGAAAGCCGTCACCGGCAAGCTGCCAACGAAGATCAGCGTGTTTTTCGAAGGCGAAGAGGAAAGCGGCTCGCCTTCGCTTGTGCCGTTCATGCGGGACAACGCGGACGAGTTGCGCGCCGATATCGCCCTGATCTGCGATACCGGAATGGTTGAACCGAACACGCCGACGATCGTGACCATGCTGCGCGGCATGCTCAAGGAAGAGATCAAGATCACCGGCCCGTCCAAGGACCTGCATTCCGGCATGTACGGCGGACCGGCCGCCAATCCGATCCACGTTCTGACCAAGGCCCTCACCGCCCTGCACGACAATGGCCGCGTGACGCTGGACGGCTTTTACGACGACGTGCCGGAACTGCCGGAGCAGGTGGCGGAACAATGGCGCAATCTGGAGTTCGACGCTGAAAAATTCCTGGGCGATGTCGGCCTGAGCGTGCCCGCGGGCGAACCCGGGCGATCCGTTCTGGAACAGGTCTGGTCGCGGCCGACCTGCGAGGTGAACGGCATCTGGGGCGGCTACACCGGCGAGGGGTTCAAGACCGTCCTGCCGTCAGAGGCGCATGCCAAGGTCAGCTTCCGTCTGGTCGGCGATCAGGACCCCGCAAAGATCCGCGCGGCTTTTCGCGCCCATGTAAAGGCCCATCTGCCCGCTGACTGCACGGCCGAATTCGTTTCCGAAAGCGGCACGCGGGCGGCGACCATGGAGATCGAAAATCCGGCGTTCGAACTGGCCCGAACGGCCCTTTCCGACGAATGGGGCAAACCGGGCGTCTTCGCCGGCTGTGGCGGCTCGATCCCGATCGCAGGATTCTTTCAGGACATCGTCGGGCTGCAATCCATGCTGATCGGATTCGGTCAGGACGACGACAGCATTCACAGCCCGAACGAGAAATACGACTTGCGGTCCTTCCACAAAGGCATGCGCAGCTGGGCCCGCATTCTGGACGCGCTGGGCGACTAGCGCTTCAGCCGGCCCATGCGCCCGCCCTTGCGGCCGGTTTTCCGGTTCGACTGGTCCAGACCCTGCCGGATCACCTGCGTCATCGGGTGGTCTGGATTATCGGCGCCATAGACTTGCAGGAAGCGCTCCAGCTGTTCGGCAACCGGCGGGCTGTCGAGCGCGAACATCGCCCAGTCGAGGAAGATGGTCCGGCAGTCCTGTTCGGTGATCCCGTCGATGCAATAGGCTTCGTGGATCATTCCGCGCGCATCTATATCCAGATAGTCGTTCGTCATCTTTTCAGGCCTCTTCAGGTCGCCGATTGTGCCAGATCGTTCAGCAATCTGTCTATACGTTCCGCACAATCCCGCGCGGTTTCGCCGATACGCGTCTGAAGCTGCTCCAGCGAGTCCGCGCCGAGCGAGCCGAGCAGAAAGTCACGCCCGCCCTGCCCCAGATCCTCGGGCGTCTTGCCCTCGTCCAGCAGCAGGCGCAGGCCGGACTGATAGGTCTTGTAGAAGATATGCGCCTCAGCCAGCGGGTCCGCATCGGCCCTGTCCAGGATCCCCTGTTGTGCAGCGGCGGCCAGTTGCTCCGCCGGTTTGCGCAGGGCGGAGTTTCCAAGCAGACAGTATGTTTGGGCGATAAGCTCGATATCCAGCAAGCCGCCGGGGCGGGCCTTGACGCCCCAGACCTCCGAGCGGGTCGGTTTTCCCTTTTCGATCCTCTCGCGCATTTCGATCACATCCCTAGCGACCGCTTTCGGGTCCCTCTTGCGGCAGATGACAGACTTCCTGATTTCCTCGATCTGCGCGCCGACCGTTCTCGATCCGGCGACGCATTGGGCGCGCGTCAGGGCCAGATGTTCCCATGTCCAGGCCTTGTTCTCCTGATAGTCCCTGAAGGCCGCAAGGCTGGTCGCAACCGGGCCGCTACGACCCGACGGGCGCAACCGCATATCGACGTCATAAAGCTTCCCGCCCGCCATGGGCGAGGACAGAGCCGTGATCAAGCCGTGGGTAAAGCGCGAATAATAGGTCGTGACCGCCAATTCCTTGGGCCCGGTCGAGGCGGTCTGGCCCGCCGCGTCATAAACCAGTATCAGGTCCAGATCCGAGGTCGGCGTCATCTCTCCCGATCCAAGCTTGCCCATGGCCAGAACGGCGACGCCGCCGCCCTCTATGACACCGTATTTCCTGGAAAACTCCGTCTGGAAGGCGGACAGCATCACTTCCAGACAGGCTCCGGCCAAGTCGGAATAGGATTGTGCGGTTTCCGCGTCGCTGGCCAGACCGCGCAATTGCAGGACGCCGATGCGGAAATGCCGCTCCTTCTGCCAGCGCCGGGCAGCGATCAGCTGTTCCTCGTAATCGGCCTCGCGTTCCACAACGGCCCGCAAACTGCGCTCCAAGGCCTCGCGGCCCGGAAGCGGCTGAAAGAAATCGCCGGATACCACCGCATCCAGAACGCCCGCATTGCGGCCAAGATAGGCAGACAGGCTGGGCGCCGTGGTGCAGATATGGGCCAGAAGATCGAGGATTTGCGGGTTCGATTCGAACAGGGAAAACAGTTGCACACCTGCGGGCAACCCCCTGATGAACCGGTCGAATTCGGCGATGGCGTCGTCCGGATCGGCGGCTTCGGTCAGTTTCTTCAGAATTTGCGGCTTCAACCGTTCAAAAATCGTCACTGCGCGTTCGGAGCGGAGCGCCGGCAGGGTCGGCCATTGCTCGACGATCGAGGCGGCGACAGGCGGCAGTGTGATGGTTTCCGTGGTCTTGTCCTCTGCCTCTGGCGCGAAAAAGCTTTCGGTCAGGGCATGCACCTGCTCCAGCCGCGCCTTCAGCGCCCGGCGGAAATCGTTGACGTCCGGGTACATGCAGAACTCGCCAAGCGCGCGCATCTGGCCTTCGGACGACGGCAGGTGATGCGTCTGGGCGTCGTTGATCATCTGCACGCGGTGTTCCAGAGTGCGCAGGTCCACATAGGACTCGGCCAGCGCGCCG
The DNA here is from genome assembly GCA_041601595.1 of Amylibacter sp. Taxonomy (GTDB): domain Bacteria; phylum Pseudomonadota; class Alphaproteobacteria; order Rhodobacterales; family Rhodobacteraceae; genus Amylibacter. The sequence continues at coordinate 7,165 of JBFIHV010000017.1, forward strand.
GCGGTCTCCGCCTCGATCCAGCCTTTTTCCGCCAGATCATTCAGGGTCCGGACCGTGCCGCGCGCCCGCAGTTCCGGATCGCGCCCGCCGGCGATCAATTGCCGGGTCTGGGCATAAAACTCGATCTCACGGATGCCGCCGCGCCCCAGTTTCAGGTCATGGCCCGGCAGGGTGATCGGCCCCGAAAGACCTTTGTGCTCGCGGATTTTCAACTGCATGTCATGGGTGTCCTGCAGGGCGGCAAAATCCAGATGCCTGCGCCAGATGAACGGCGTCAGTTCCTCCAGAAAGGCGGTGCCGGCCTTGATGTCGCCGGCGCAGACCCGCGCCTTGATAAAGGCGGCGCGCTCCCATGTCCGCCCTAGGCTTTCGTAATAGCGCAGCGCCGCATCGGCCGCGAAACAGACCGGCGTCACCGAGGGGTTTGGGCGCAGGCGCAGGTCGGTGCGAAAGACATAGCCCTCGGCGGTCGTGTCTGACAATATCCGCGTCATTCGCCGCGTCGCCTTGATGAACTGGCCGCGCACCGTCATTACGTCGTCCGGCTGATACCGATTGCCGTCGAACAGGACGATCAGGTCGATATCGGACGAGTAATTCAGCTCTCCGGCACCCATTTTACCCATCGCCAGCACGAAGATACCACCGCAATTCGCTGGGTCGTCGTTTGCCTCTTCCGGCAGCTTGCCGGTCGCGACTTCCTGTGCGACCAGATACTGAATGGACGCCTGAACAGCAAAATCCGCGAACCGCGTCAGGGCGGAGGTGACCTGCCGCAACGACCAGACGCCGCCCAGATCGCACAGGGCGACCAGCAGCGCGATCCGCCGCTTCGCGCGCCGCAGGGTCGAGGCAAGAGCGGCCTCGCTGCTCCGGTCCACCTCTGCCAGCGCCCGATCCAGCACTTGATCCGGGTCGTGTTCCAGTGCGTCTGCCAGCCAGTCCGCCTCTTTTTCCATGAGGGATCGCAGATACGGGCTGTGTCCGGCGGTGGCGGCCAGCAACTCGGCAACCATCGCAGGGCAATCCTGCCAGGTCGCCAGAAACTCCGGCCGGAAGTTCGGGTCGCTCGCGCAGGGGGTTCGGGTGATTTGATTCTTCAGGGCCATGCGTCAACTCTGGTCGATATCGGGAAAAAAGGTCAAGCGGAGACGGGTACGCCGGCCGCCGTTACGCCATGGCCCGCAAGACCGACTTCGCGGCCCGCATTCCGGCATCGGCCTGCCCCCGGCCCAGCAGTTCCATCGTCGCCTCGCAGGCCCGAACCTGTTGGCGTCGCGCCTCGGGATCGCGCAACAGCTTCAGCACCGCCGGAGCGATCAGTTCGGCACGGCAGTTCTCGAACAGGAATTCCGGAATGACGCGGGTCTCGGTGACGATGTTTATCAGGTTGGCCGTGTCGATCAGCGCCAGCTTCTTGACCATGCGCGTCGTCATCCAGTTCGCCTGATAGGCGATCACCATCGGACAACCCGCCGCGGCAAGTTCCAGCGATACGGTCCCCGACGTCGCGACCGCCAGTTCGCTGATGGCGAAAGCCGTGCGTTTGCGCATTTCTGCCTGACCGGATGGCAAACCGGACGGATCGAGGATGATCGGCCGGACGGCCCATCCCGACACGGCCGCGCGCAACTGGTCGATCACCGCGCCTGCCGCAGGCAGCACGAATTGCAGGTCGGGTTCCTCGCGCCGGAGCCGCTGCACCACCGCATCCATCACCGGCGCCATGCGCCTGATCTCGCCCGCCCGCGAACCGGGCAACAGCGTCACGACGCGGGCATCGCCCAACCCGAGGTCTTTGCGCAGGGCTTTTTTCTGCGCCTCCGAAGCTTGCGGCACCGACACCGCCGGATGCCCGACGAAATCGCAGGTCATGCCGGCGCGTTCCATGTAGGGCGGCTCGAAGGGCAGCAGCGCCAGAACATGGTCGATGCTTTGCGCCATCTTCTGCGCCCGCTCCGGCCGCCAACCCCAGACCGAGGGCGCGACATAGTGGATGGTTTTCAGATCCGGCAGAGCCTGCTTGACCCGCCCCGCCACGCGCAGGCCGAAATCCGGGCTGTCGATCGTGATCAGCGCATCCGGTTTCCGCGCGATCGCCGCATCGGCGGCCTGCCGCACGCGCCGCAGCAGCATCGGTATCTTGGGCAGGACCTCGACCAGCCCCATGACGGACAGGTCCGACATGGGGAACAGGCTCTTCAGGCCCTCCGCCTCCATCAATGGACCGCCGACGCCGATGAATTCGACGTCCGACTCTGAGATTTCCTTGAGACCGGCCATCAGGTTCGCGCCCAGACTGTCGCCGGACGGTTCGCCCGCGATCAGGAAAAATGTCCTCTTTCCGGTCACGCGGCACCCGCTGATTTCGGCCGCGCCCACAGGAAAAGACCCCGTGCATCGGCCCGCGCTATGGTTTCCGGCAGATCGAGCACTTGGATTTCGCCCGCCTCCATCACAATTCCCGCCAGACCGGCCCTTGCCGCCATATCGACCGTGTCCGGCCCGACGGTCGGCACATCCATCCGCCGGTCCTGATCAGATTTGACACCCTTGTAGAGAACACCTCTGCCGCCCTTCGGGTCGGGCCGGAAGCCCTCGGCGGTATCGGCGACGAACTGCAACATCCGGTCGGTACCCTGAATGCTTTCGACCGCGAGGCAGATGCCCTGCGCCACGACAGCACCCTGCCCGACATCGACCGCGCCCAGAGCGTCGACGATGACCTGCGCACGGGCCGCGTCGGATTTGTCCGCCCCGGACGGGCGCGCCTTGGTCAGGATGCCTGCCTCGACGATAAGCGAGTCCAGTTCGCTGTGCGGCGCAACGACCTCAAAGCCCTCGTCCTCCATGATCTTGCCGATCGCCCGCAGGGTCGCATCGTCGCCCCCCTTCAGCGCCGACAAGAGAGTCGGGGCGACGGACAGGAACTTGCGGTCGAACCGCGTCGGGTTCAGCCTGGGCCGCGCCATGGCGCCGGCAAAGGCAACGCGGGTACAGCCATGCGCTCTCAGGGTCTTGAAAATATAACCGAATTTTTCGAACTGAACCGCTTCGACGGGATGGCCTTGGGTCCAGTCCAGCGGAACGCCGGGGAACTGCACAACCAGATAGTTCTGCCCCGCGGACCGGCATTTTTCGGCCAGCAAACGCGGCAGATCGCCGGAACCGGCCATGATCGCCAGACCGCCCGCCTCTTTCCGTTCCTTCGGCGAAGGCATGGGGTCAGTCCTCGGACGGGGTGCTGATGGAGCGGCCGCTATCCGAAAGGATGAAATCCAGAACTTCCTCAACCAAAGCGTTGTCGGCGGACCGGCCCCGCAGCGTCGCGGCTTTTTCGCGCAGAGCGCCGTCGCCGAAGAACAGTTCCTTGTAAGCGGCCCGCAGTCCGGAAATATCCTCTTTCGCGGCGTTGCGGCGCTTCAGCCCGACCAGGTTCAACCCCTCGAGCGTCGCGCGTTTGCCTACGACAGTGCCGTACGGGATGACGTCCGAGACAACCGCCGCCAGACCGCCGATCATCGCGCCGCGCCCGACGCGGCAGAACTGGTGCACGCCGGCCAGAGCGCCGATGATCACGTTGTCAGAGATGATGCAGTGCCCGCCCAGCGAAGCGTTGTTCGCCATGATCACGTGATTGCCGATATGGCAGTCGTGGCCGACATGCACGCCGATCATGAACAACCCGTCATTGCCGATCCTGGTCAATCCACCGCCGCCCTCGGTCCCCGGGTTCATCGTGGCATATTCGCGGATCCGGTTGCGCGCACCGATTTCCAGCTTTGTCCGTTCGCCGCCGAATTTCAGGTCCTGCGGAATATGGCCGATCGAGGCAAAGGGAAAAATGACGGTGCCTTCCCCGATATCGGTCCAGCCCTCCACGACGACGTGGGATTTCAATTCCACGCCCTTGCCGAGCGTCACGTCCTTGCCGACGATACAAAATGGCCCGATGCGGCAATCCTCGCCGATCGTTGCGCCGTATTCGATCACGGCCGTGGAGTGGATGATCGCAGTGTCGCTGATAGACATCGGGACTCCTACGCCTCGTCCGGCGGCACCATCATGGCCGCGAATTCCGCCTCGGCGACGACTTTTCCGTCAACGATGCCTTCGCCCCAGAACCGCCACAGCTTGCCGCGGCCGCGGATGACCTTGACGTGCAGTTCCAGCCGGTCGCCCGGTGAAACAATATGCCGGAACTTGCATTTGTCGAGCGTCAGAAAATAGACCAGCATGTCATTGTCGATCATGTCCATGGTCTTGACCACCAGTACGGCGGCGGTCTGGGCCATTGCCTCGACGATGGTCACGCCGGGCATAACCGGGCGTTCGGGGAAATGCCCCTGAAAATGCGGTTCGTTGACGGTGACGTTCTTGATGCCGACCGCGCTCTCGTTCAGCTTGATGTCGCGCACGGCATCGATGAACAGAAACGGATAGCGATGCGGTATCATCCGCTTGATTTCCTGTATATCAGCCGAGAAAAGCTGCTCTTTTTCTTCAGACATTATTTTTGGCCTTTCTTTATTTCCCCGGCTGCGTTCCAAGGATTTCTTCTCTACGGACGAGTTTAGCTATTTGTTGCCGTCTAGGGTAGCGCCGATTTCGGCATCGACCCTTTGCAGCGCAAGGTCCGTAATATCGCCGGAACTGAGCGCGAGGGCGATCGCCTGTTCGTTGAGTACGAAGATAATGCCCTTTTCGCTCATGAGTTGCTGCAGGATCGGCCTCACACGCGTCGAGAACTCGCGCCGCGCTGCTTCCAGTTCCTGTGTCAGAGCGGTGGCCTTGCCGTTTTGAGTGCTCCGGATGGCTTCGACCTTTTCGTCAAAAGCATCCGCGAGTTTGCGGAACTCTTCGGGAGGCAGGGTTTTCCGCTTCTCGGTAAGGTCCCGCTCTTCCCGTTCCAATTCGGCTTCTATGCGGCGGTTTTCTTCTCCGAGAACAATCGACCTCTCTCGGGATGCGTCGAGGATGGCTTTGCCGGCCATCGACTCAGAGAAAAGCCTGTCCGAATTCAGCGAAGCGACCGGCAGGCTTTCCTTGTAGACGGGGAAATTCTGCGCCGCGGCCCCGCCGCCAGACAGCAACAGGCCGCAGGCCAGAACCAGAATTGACCGGATGCCTGCCTGTCCCGTCATCAGAATCGCGAATCCAGGGTCAGGCGGAAGGACTCCGTGCTGTCATAGTCTTCCTTGGCGATCGGATGAGCCAGGTTGATCCGTATCGGACCGAGCGCAGACCCCCAGAACAGGGAAACACCGATTGCCGAGCGGAGATTGGCGCTGTCGTCCACGACATCGTCGCCTGCGGTATTGTCCAGTCCCCAGACCGATCCCACATCCAGAAACACGCCGCCGAACAGCCCGTATTCCTCGGGGAATCCGATCGGGAAGCTCGCCTCGAAGCGCGCGACGGCAAAATAGTTGCCGCCGAGCGGATCGCCGTCGACTATGGCGGTATCACGAGGCCCGATGCCACGGCTCTCGAATCCCCGCAGCTGATCGCCGCCGAGGTAGAACCGGTCCTGGTAGCGCGATGCATCGGAGCCGCCGGCGACCAGTACGCCGCCCTCCAGTTCCGCCGAAACGACAACATCTTCGTTGGCGAAACTGCGATAGTATTTCACGCGGCCCGACGTCTTGCTGAAGGACACGTCCCCGCCCAGTCCGGCGAACTCCTGCGTTGCGGAAGCCAGAAAACCCGCCGTAGGATCGACCCGCGAATTCCGGCGGTCGAGCGTATAGGTCGCGCTGACGGAACTCACGGTCGCTTTCTCCAGATCCGGCGTGATCAGAGGAGAAACCGTTTCCCCTTCGACCAAGGTCGACTCCTGTCTGGCCAGTCTGTATTTCAGTTCCAGCGAGCTGTCCTCGCTAAGCGGAAAGCGCACCCGCGGGCTGAAACCAGCGTCCGTGGTGTCGAGCGGCAGAAAGCTGGATTCGGTCGTATCATAAAAAAGGTCCAGCCCCACCAGCAAATCACGATCCTGCCAGGCCGGTTCGGTGAACCCGAGCCGGAAAGACCTTTCGTCGGAGAGGGTCGAAAACGAAAAACTCAGCGTTTGTCCGCGACCCAGGAAGTTACGCTCGGACAAACCGGCGGTCAGGGAGGCGCCGTCGCTGGTGGAAAAGCCGACGCCGAAGCTCAGCGATCCGGTCGGGACCTCTTCGACATTCACGTCAACCACAACCTGGTCGGGGGCCGAGCCCTCTCTGGTTTCCACATCGACCTTGCCGAAGAATCCGGTGGCGCGGATCTTGTCGGTGGCTTCGCTGATTTCGCGGCGGTTCAGGGGGTCGCCCTCGACCACGTTGAATTGCCGGCGGATGACGCGGTCCAGGGTGGCGATGTTGCCCTCGATGTCGATACGCTCGATGAACACGCGCGGCGCGCTTGCGATCTCGAATTCGATATCGACGGTGCGCGTCAGGTCATTCCGGGTCACGCGCGGCACTGCCTGAACGAAGGGCAGGCCGAGTTCTCCGGCGCGTTCGTCGAGGCGGGCCAGAACGGAATCGATGCGCCGGTTGTCAAAGACCTTGCCGGACTTGATGTCCAGTACGCCTTCAAAATCCTCCACATTCGCATCCGGCGCGGTTGCCGTCACGGATACGTCTCCAAAGAAATACTGCTGCCCTTCGCGAACGGTATAGGTCAGCAGGAAGGCATTGCGCTCCCGCGCGAATTCCGGCGCCACGGACAGCACCTCAAAGTCGATATAACCGCGCTGCAAATAGAATTCCCGCAGTTTTTGGCGGTCGAATTCAAGCCGGTCCTGAATAAAGGTGTCGCGCCGGACGAGCGCCCGAAAGATGCCTGCCTGCTTGGTCTCCAGAACCCGCCGCAAACGGCGGTCGCTGAAATTCCGGTTGCCGACAAAACCGATGCGGCGCACTTCCGCGACACGCGCCTCGGACACCTGAAACACAAGATCGACGCGGTTGTCGGACCTGCGGATCAGTTTCGGCTCGACGCTTGTTCCGATCCGGCCGACGGCGGCATAGGCATCGACAATTGCACGCGCGTCCTGTTCCGCAGTGACGGGCGAGAATGCCCTGCGGGACTGTGACTGCAACAGCGGCAGCAGGTTCTCGTCCTTCAGGCGGCGATTGCCCTCGATACTGATCTGGTTGATCGTCGGGTTTTCCACGACTTCGATGACCAGCCTGCCCCGGTCCGGATAGATTTCGACCGACTCGAACAGGCCGGAGGCGATCAATCGCTGTTTCGCCTCGTTTATCTGGCCGGGGGTTACATCGACGCCTGTCGGCAGATTGGCGATGACGCGCACCGTGTCCGACGCGATCCTGATATTTCCGGATACGTCGATCCTGCTGAACGAGGCGACGGCTTGCGCCTGAACCTGCGTGACAAAACCGATATCCGACACAATCCCGGCGGCAAGTGCCACAAATACCGCACCGGTCTTGGCCAACGTCTTCAGCCTGAAAAATTCATTCACGACAATCCCTCGCCCAGTCTTTTGATTAACCTGTTGTTGCCCGCAACTGTAGCGGTCCGAAACCGCAAATCAAAGGCGCATAATGTCGTTATAGGTCGCAAAAACCATCAGCAAAAGAAGAAATGACAGGCCGATCGACATTGCGTATTTTATGATACGGTCGCTGGGGGGTCTGCCCCGCACGGCCTCGAACCCGAAAAGCATCAGGTGACCGCCGTCGAGCACCGGGATGGGAAACAGGTTCATAAGTCCGATTGCAGTCGATATGACGCCGATAAGGCTGATCAGATCAAATAGGCCACTCTCCGCCGTGTCGCCGGAAATCTGCGCTATGCCGAGCGGTCCCTGAAGATTGGTCGCGCTGATATCGCCGATGATCATGTGGTAGATACCGGAGATCGACGCGCTGATCACGGCCCAGGTACGGTCGACCCCGTGTTTGAGAGCCGTCCATGGCGCAGGGGTATATGTGACCGGCTCGAACGCCAACCCACCGAAGACGCCGATCGAAACGCGTTGCTCGTACCCGCCGTCAGCGGCTTCGCGGTCGCGCAACTGCGGAGTTATCGTCAACGTGATCTGGTCGCCGCCGCGCCAGATTTTCAGCGGGACGGCTTCCTCTTTCGAAGCAATGATCGTGTTGCGCAGCTGGGTGAAGGAATGAATCTCTTTGTCACCGACCGCCAAAATGACGTCGCCTTCCTTCAGACCGGCTTTCGAGGCGGGCGAGATCGGCTCCACGCCCGCGACCAGCGGCGGGAACGGAAACGGCCCGACGGCATCCAGCCGGGCACCGTCCCGTTCAACCGTATAGACGGTCTGTCCGGGCGGTTCGTTGTTGACCGCATATTGGAAGATCTCGCCATAATTCGCCACGGGCGTGCCGTTCACGGCGAGGATCAGGTCGCCGCTGCGCACGCCATAGGCTTCGTCGCTCACGTCGATGACGCTGCCGATCAAAGCCTCTTGCTTGGCGATGCCGGTATACAGCAGCAGCCCGGCAAACACGATGATAGACAGCAGGAAATTGGCGGCGGGTCCGGCAAACACGGTCAGCGCACGTCGCGGCAGGCTGGCGCCGGGAAAACTGCGCCGGCGGTCGGCGTCGTCCATGTTGTCCAGCGCCTTGCTGTCGGTCCGGCTTGACGAATCCCGGTCGCCCACAAACTTCACATAGCCACCCAGAGGCAC
>JBFIHV010000018.1:0-15784 GCA_041601595.1 Amylibacter sp.
GTCAGTCATTGGTATTCCTCGAGAGTTGCATTCATCGGCCTAAACCGCGGTGTCGGGCGGCTTGGGCGACCCGCTGTGCCGTGGGTCCAGTACGTCCCGGACCGCATCGCCCAACACATTGAAAGCCAGCATCAACATGACCAATGCGACCGTGGGCCAGATCACCAGCCAAGGCGCGATCGTTATGAAATCCCGTCCCTTGGAAAGCATGCTGCCCCAGTCCGCCTGTGGCGGATTCACGCCCAGACCCAGAAAACTCAGCGAGGCATAGGCCAGCTGAGCCGTCGACATGCTCAGCGCCGCGAGGACGATGACCGGCGGCATGACATTGGGCAGCATATGCCGGTAGAGGATGGTAATCGTGCTGACCCCTGCGAGCTTCGCCGCATCGAGGTATTCGCTGCTGCGGATGCTCAACGCGCTTGCCCGCGCTATGCGGGCAAATCTCGGAGAGTAGACGATTGCGATGGCAAGGGCCGCGTTGAAAAGGCCGGGACCGAGAACCGCGACGATTATGATGGCAAGCAGCAAGGTCGGGAATGCGAACAGGATGTCCTGGCTCCGGTTCAGCACCGCATCGACGATCCCGCCGAAATATCCGGCGACCACCCCGATGATCACACCCAGCACCATCGCGATAGACACCGAAATGAAGGCGATGCTGACCGCGATGCGCGATCCGTCGATGACGCGGCTCAGCGTGTCACGGCCGAGCTCGTCGGTGCCGAACCAGTGCGCTGCCGATGGCGGCGCCAGCAGGCTCATGAAGTCGCTCACGTTCGGATCGTACGGGGCGATGAAGCGGCCAAAGAACGTAAAGGCGACAAACAGCGCGACGATCACAAGGCCGAACGCGCCGCCCTTGTGGCTCCATAACTGGCCCAGGAATTCCGGTCGCATCGATTTGCGGGGCCGCTCCGGAACGGCTGCTGGCTGGGTATCGCTGGTTTCGTTTTTCACGGTCATTTCGCTCTTTGACGGGGATCAAGCAGGGGATACAGAATGTCGACAATCGCATTGATGATCACGAAGGCCGCCGCGAAAACGAGGGTCGTGGCCGTGACCATGGGATAGTCGCGGGTGTTGATCGCTTCGAGCATGCCCCGCCCGAGGCCGGGCAGGCTGAAAATCTGCTCCACCACGATAAGACCGCCGATCATGATCCCCAGCTGGAAGCCGATAAAGGTGACGATCGGCGGAAGTGCGTTACGCAGCGCGTGCAGGTACTGAATCCTCCGGTCATTCACGCCGACAGCGCGTGCGGTCGTGATGAAGGGGCTGTGCAGAACTTCCAGCATCGAGCCGCGGGTCATCTGCATGGTCATGGCGGTGAACGGGAAAGCGATGGTCAGCAGCGGCATGATCATCGACCTTGCATGCATAACGGGGTCCTCGCTCCAGGGCGTATAGGACACGTTGAACAGGTCGGGGAACCAGCGCGAACCGACCAGCAGCAGCAGGATGCCGATGACAAAAACCGGAACGGAGAACGTGAACAGCAGGATCGTGCGGATCACGACATCAAGCCTCTTGTTGGCATGAACGGCGGCGACGATACCTGCGGGCAGGCCGATGAGGGTTGAAACGAACAGGCTCAGCAACGCAAGTTCGACGGATACCGGTATCTGCCGGGCCAGATCGGAGGCAACGCTCCGACCTGTGATGGGCGAAGTGCCGAGGTCACCCTGTAGCGCGCTCAGCACCCAGTTCAGGTATTGAATTGGCAGGGGTTTGTCGAGGCCGAGGCTGCGGCGGACTTCTTCGAACTGTTCCTTGGTCGCGCCTTCCTGTCCGACGATGACGCTCGTCAGGTCGCCGGGGATCAGCGACCCGAGGGCGAAGACCAGCACCGAAACGGCAAAAAGAACAAGTACGACGCCAGTCAGTCGTGCAGCTATCATCTTGAACATCACAGGCTCCCTCCGACGGTCAAAGCGGCTTCGCTTTCGAGAGTCATTTTTTCGATTTGCTCGGCAGCGTCGGGGAAGTGGCAGGCCACCAGATGTCCCGCGCCGCGATCGCTTAACACAGGTTTCTGGCTGGAGCACACAGGCTTGGCCAGAGGACAGCGCGTGTGAAAACGGCAGCCGGAAGGCGGGTTGATCGGGCTGGGAACATCCCCGCGCAGGATAATGTCGACGCGGTTGCGCTCGCGTACAGGGTCGGGCGTCAGGGTCGCGTTCCGCAATGCGATAGAATAGGGGTGTCGGGGCTGCCGCGAAAACTCCTCGATCGGAGAGGTTTCGACGACCTCCCCCAGGTACATCACGACGATCCTGTGGCTGATGGCCTGCACCGCCGCCAGATCGTGGCTGATGAAAATGTACGAGGTTCCGAGGGCAGCCTGCAGATCGATCAGCAGATTGAGGATTTGCGCCTGAAGCGATACGTCCAGCGACGAGATGGATTCATCGTGCACGACCAGATCCGGTTCGGCGATCAGCGCCCTCGCGATCGAGGCGCGCTGCTGTTGACCGCCTGACAATTGATGCGGCTTGCGCGCCGCCATCGCAGGGTTCAGACCGACCAGCCGAAGCATGCGTTCAACGGCCTCGTCGGTTTTCCGGATGCCCATGGCCTGCAGCGGTTCGGCGACGCTGGCGCCGACAGTGCGGCGCGGATTCATGGACCCGGCGGGGTTCTGGAAGACCATCTGCGACTTGCGGCGGCGTTCGCGTCCGGCGGAACCGGACTCCCAGATGTCGCCGCCCCGGATTTTGACCTTGCCGCCGGTGGGGTCCAGCAATCCGACGATCAGACGGGCCAGCGTGGACTTTCCGCAACCGGATTCTCCGACCACGCCGAGCGTTTCGCCTGCCTCCAGATGCAGGGATACCCCGTCGACCGCCCGCAGCGTCCTGGCGGATGAACCGGCGCCGCCATGAATGCGGAAATGCTTCACAAGGTTCTCGACGGTCAGCAGGTGCGGTGTTGCATCAGATGCCATTCGAAGCCGCCTCCGCTTGTCTGGTTTGCGTTTCACCGGAAAGCTTGCCCTGGTCGAAGGGCTCACCGCTCTGCGCGATCCAGCAGCGCGACAGATGCCGCGGGCCGACCTGCAAAAGGTCAGGATGGGCGCTGCAGCGGTCCTGCCTGAAAACACAACGGTTCTGGAACCTGCAGCCGGCGAGTGGCTGGCTCATGTCGGGGGGCGAACCGCTGAGCGTCGGCATTTTCCCGCGCGGCTGGTCGGCCTTCGGGGTCGAGCGCAAAAGGCCCTGCGTGTAAGGATGCTTGGAGGCCGTGAAGAGTTCGTTCACCGGCGCCTCTTCGACGATTTCGCCCGCATACATCACAGCGACGCGGTCGCACATTTTTGCGATCACGCCCATATTATGCGTGATCAGCAAAAGCGCGGTGCCGTGGTCCTGCGTCAGTTTCTTCATCAGGTTCAGGACCTGCGCCTGAATGGTCACGTCCAGCGCCGTCGTGGGCTCATCCGCTATCAGCAGTTGCGGCTCGTTGATCATTCCCATGGCAATGACCACCCGCTGACGCATCCCGCCGGACATCTGGTGCGGATATGACGCCGCCTGGCGCTGAGGATCGGACATGCCGACCTCTGCAAGGGCCTTGGCGATGGCTTCGGAATTCCGGTCGCCGCGGTTGTGCGCCTTGAGGGCTTCGCCCATTTGCCACCCGATGGTGAACACGGGGTTCAGTGCGGTCATGGGATTCTGGAAAACCATACCGATTTCGGTGCCGCGCTTCTGCCGGATTTGTTCCTCGTCAAGCGCGAGCAGGTCGGTGCCGTTCAGTTCGATGGAGCCTGCCTCGATCCGGCCGGGCTCCGATACGAGGCGCAGGATCGACATGGCCGTAACGCTCTTGCCGGAGCCGGATTCGCCGACGAGCCCCAGAACTTCACCCTTGGCCACGTCGAAAGACACACCGTCGACAGCGGTGAAAATGCCATGGCTGGAATAGAAGCGCGTTGTAAGGTTCTGGACCTTTAGGACTGGCCGATCATTCACGTGTGGATTTCCTGCGGGCAAGGATACGGGACATAAAATAGGACCTGCCGGACATCGGTCCGGCAGGTCCCTTTGCAATTTACTTCAGAGCAACATCTGCCAGGAACGTGCGCGAGATGGTGGCGTCCGGGCTGGCCGAAACGACCTTGTCGGTATAGGCGACCCAGGCATTCCGCGATGCGACGGTAATGTCAGGGAACACCAGATCATCCTGCATCGTGGCCAATTCTGCGAGTTTGGCGGTGTAGTCCGCGACAGGACCGGTTTGCGCCGCCGTTATAAGGTCCTGCATCTCGGACGGTGTCGGACCTTGCCGGCCGGGGCGTGGCATCAGGTAGAAGATCGGATCGGCCTGAAAGGCATATTCGTTGGTCATGATCTCGTAATTTGCGGAGTTCTGTTTATCCAGCCAGACCGCCGTCTGGTTGGCCTCGATCGTGACGCGGATGCCTGCCCGCGCCATCTGCGCCTTGAGGATTTCCGAGAACCGGTCGAGGTAAGAGGCATAGCCGGCCAGATGGTTCAGCGTAATGTCGATACCGTCCGGATACCCTGCCTTGGCCAGCAACTCTTTCGCAAGCTCGATGTTATAGGTCTGGTACTTGAGGTCCGACAGCTTGGGTCCCCAGGTATAGGACGGCGGCAGTTGAGCGCTTGGGGTCGCTTCTCCGAGGAAAGCGCCCTGAACGATTTCGTCGCGGTTCAGCGACAGGGACATCGCCCGGCGGAAATCCGGATTGTCAAACGGCGCCACGTTGGTGTTGATGTTCAGCCGGACCGTATTGGTGGAGCTGACGGCTACCAGATTGATATCGGACGCGCGTTCCAGTTGCAGCTTGCTCTCGGCGCTTGGAAACATCAGGTCGACCTGACCGGACTTCATGGCGGCAATCTGTGCGGACTGTTCCGGCATGTAGCGGATTTTCATTTCCTCGACTTTCGCCATGCCATCCTTGTCCCAGTAATTCTCGTTCCGTTTCAGAACCATTTCGACGTTCGGATTGTATGAAACCAGCGCGAACGGCCCTGTGCCCAGCATATCGGTCTTGGGGTCGTGGGATTGCAGCCATGCCTTGCTCATGATGGCGGAACCCACAACGAAGGGGCTGCCGAGATTGAGCATGAAACCGGCGTCCGGTTGCGACAGCGTGAAGCGCACGGTCCGGTCATCGAGTTTTTCGATGGACTTCAATGATTTGAAGCGGTCTTTGGCGTAGGGCAGGCCGCCTTCCTGCAACCGTTCGAATGAAAAAACGACGTCATCGGCGAGAACCGCGCTGCCGTCAGAGAACTTTGCGCCTTCCCTCAGCGTGAAGTCATAGATCGTGCTTGTGTCGTCGATCTTCCACTCGCTTGCAAGGACCGGCGCGATGCTGCCATCCAGTTCGGCGCGGACCAGGCCTTCGTAAACCAGTTGCCAGACGTACCAGGTCTTGATTTGCGAGGATTGCGTCGGATCAAAAGTCTGGGGAACCACATCTTCGGCCACGACCAACGTGGACGCCTGCGCCTGACCAGAGCCGCCCGCGCCTACCGCGAGCAGGGCGGCAACCGCGATGCCCGCTAGATTTCGAACTACAAATGACATATTTTGTTACTCCCTGCTGAGTGGTTGACAGGCACCGAGACTTGAAGGGCGACCTTCCGGTCATCAGATGTCCCGCTATTTCAAAGCGCAAATGAAGATGTCTTGGCTATCCGACCCATACGCCTGAGGTTCATGAGATGACAGAAGGTGTTCCCTTTCCAATGCCAATTTCAAATTGTCCGATGCGAAGCTTGCATGGCCAATTGCATAGCAGGAAGTTCGATGGCAGGAATTGACAGAGATCAAACGCTCCGGTCGCCGGACGTCCCTGAAGCAGGGCGCGCAACATCTCGGCAGCATTTCGCAAAGGAACGTAAAACCACTGAGGCAATCGAAAGCGGGAACCGCTTCAGCCCCAGTTCGTATCCTCTTCCTTGTCGATCAGGGTCCAGAATTCCTCGGAAGTCGGCGGCAACGGTGCCCGCGAGCGGATTATCCGGATGTCGATGGGAATGAACCACTCCTCGGTGCCCGCGTAGACGAGCTCGCCGCTTTCCAGTTCCTCCCGGATATTGCTTTCAGGCAGCCACGCGGTGCCGCGCCCCAGCGAGCTCATCTCTTTCAGAACCGCCGTCATCGGCGATACGAACACTCTGTTCAGGTAAACCGAGTTTCCTTTTTTGGTGATCATTTGCTCCACGACCTGACCGGTCACCGAGCTTTTGGAATAGCCGAGCAAATGTACGGGGTCGTCCTCTGTCCCCGGCAGACGATCGATAGGATTGCCTTCGGCATCCGACAGGGTGACGGGAACCAAACGGTCGCGCTGCACGATCTTGCCGGTGAATTTCTCGGGCGAAAGGTTCATTTCAATCGCCGGATGCGTGTAGTTGAGTGCGAAATGGCACTCGCCCCGAAGAAGCAGCTGAATGCACTGATGGAACGCCACCGTATCAAGGCGCGTGTTGAAAATATGGCTGCGCAGCTCGATCGAGCGCAGCCATTCCGGAAAGAAATTCAGCGATACGCTGTGCGTGGCGGCAAACCGGACGATGTTTTCATAGTTTTCCGCATCACGCCGCGCATTCTTGCGTCCCTCATCGAGGTGGATGAGCACTTCTTCGGCGACGGGGCGAAACCGCGTGCCCGCCGGTGTCAGTGTGATCGGATGCGATCCGCGAATGAACAGCTGTGCGCCAACCCATTCCTCCAGAATCCGGATGCGCCGGCTGAAGGCGGGCTGTGTCGAGTGGCGGGCTTCGGCGGCACGTGAAAAGTTGCCCGTGTCCACCAAACTCAGAAAATCTTCGAGCCAACTAGTTTCCATCCGAGAAATTCCGCTCTTTTCCGGAGTCTTGAAACAGGCCGTATGTTTTGGCGCGCGAGGGAGGGAAAAGACTCTTTGCTCTGTCGGAAGTCACCTTCGCGGCGTACCGGCCTTCCCGGATTGCTGTCATTCTGAACACAGGCTCCTCGTTTTCTGTCGAAGTGACGGGAAGCCGATCTGTTTTGCCATAGGCCCGCTCCCATCTGGCAGACAATACACGACTGGGCCGTCAGCCCAAGGGGGAATGCCGTCCCTTGCGGGAAACGCTCTCCCGTCAGTCAAGACGAGATACTAACTTCAGAAAAATGGATTGCCAATGGCATTGTGAGAGGAGGCCCGGTGGAAACCGTCAGGCTGGGCAAGCATCGCCGCCGCGTGGGAAAGCGGGCAGGGAATTCACATTCCTCTTTCAACCTCCCAATGCTAGGTCAATTCCGCTTCACGACGCCGACGCAGCCAATCCGACGCATGGAGGCCAGCCCACCGTCCGGTCGCGAGGCATCCGGTCAGCAGGTATCCTCCGGTAGGTGCCTCCCAGCTTGTCATCTCGCCACAGCAGAACACGCCCGGATGCTCCCGCAGCATGAAGCCGTCGTCGAGCGCCTCGCGCCGGACGCCGCCCGCGACGGAAATCGCCTCGTCCATGGGGCGCGTTCCCTCGTAACGGATGGGGAGAGCCTTCAAATCACGCGCCAAATCGTCATGCAGATTGATCTGGCCCGAGAATTCACGCAGAAGGGCGATCTTGACGGGGGGCAGTCCCAGAACCTTCCGAAGGTGATTTGAGACCGATTGCTTTCCAGGCTTCTGGGCCAGGCGCTCGCGGACACGTTCTATCGGCATGTCCGGAAGCAGGTCCAACGTGATTTCCTTGCGTAACCGCGCCGCCGGGCTGAGAACATAAATCCCGCCTCCCTCAAGCCCGTGCCTTGAAATCACGAATTCGCCGCGATGCGTTTTGCCGTCGACAGTCAGCGCGACGTTCTTGACGGGCACGCCGAAGTGTTTCGCCATATGTTCCGTCCACCTGACAGAGAGGCCGACATTCGACGGGGCGAACGGATCCAGACCTATGCCGGCATGGCTCAGCGCCGTTGCCCATTTTCCGTCCGAACCAAGCCGCGCCCAGCTGGCGCCACCCATTGCCAGGACCGTCGCGGCCGCGCGCAGGCGTTGCTCTCCCCGAGGGGTTTCGAACACCGAGGTGTCCTCCCGCCAGCCCGTCCATCGCCACCGCGTCCGCAGCTCCACACCATTGCGCGCGAGCCGCGACAGCCATGCGCGCAACAACGGTGAGGCCTTCATCCCGACGGGAAAGACCCGTCCCGTCGTTCCTCGGAAGACCTCGCAGCCCAGAGACCGGACCCAGGCCTCGACCTCCTGCGGACCAAAGGCGCGCACGGCGGGCGCAATCCATTCGGCCGCTTCGCCATAGGACGCAAGAAAATCATCGATTTGCTCGGCTTTGGTGACGTTCAGTCCGGATTTTCCCGCCATGAGGAATTTTCGCGCCGGCGTCGGCTTCGCCTCGGTCACCACGACATGGTGGCCCGATGCGGACAGCACGTCAGCCGCCATCAGGCCAGCGGGGCCCGCGCCGACGACGAGGACTTCAGTTTTCTCGGTTGTCATGATTTGCGTTAGAGCGCGCCGGCGCGCGTGCCGTCAAGGCCAGAGAAGGTGTGCAAAGGTGATTTTCGTGTCATTTCATCGATCCGCACAATATTGTCGGACAGGTGTCGCAACCGTATTCTTGCCCGGATAACGCTCGGGTTCGGGTGCTATCCAGCTTTACGCATTCCACTTCACTGTGCCGATATCGTGAATGTCGTATCCGGTCATTTTCTCCGCCCGGTCCTGAAACTCGGGGGTGCGGACGAAGGCCAGCAAGGCCTGCATCGGAGGGTCGAACCAGGCCCGACGGTCGATCAGGACGTCGAATTGCTCTTCGATGACGGGAACAAACGCCAGGCCGAACGGACGTGCGAGCGCTTCGAGGCCGAACGCGATGTCGGCGTCGCCCTGTGCCACGGAAAGAACCGCATCGTTTTCGCTCAGGCAGGGATCGGTGAAGACCAATTGATCGGAAGCGACGCCCGCCTCAGCAAGAACCTGGCGAAACAGCAATTCAGCGCCGGCCTCGCTCTGGCGCGGCGCGACGCGCAGTCCTTTCATGTCTTCGAGGGACCTGATGCGGTCAGCCATGTCGGGTCGTACCACGAGGCCCCTGCGGCGCGTCGCCCAGTGAATGAGGACCGCGTCGGATTTTCTGGCGGCCGAGATGACGGCGGCACGGTTCCAGTCGCCGTTTTCATCGTGGATATGAAGGCCCGTCGCTATGCCCTCGCCGTTCAGGAACCGGCTCAAGCCGTCCAGGCTGGAGTCAAAGAAAGTCGCCAGTCCCGACCGTGATTTTCTGAGCGCCCAGTCCAGCAAGGGGTCGTGACTGCCGAGGAACACGGCAGGGCGCTTCTCGCTGCCTGCGGGTCCGGTGCGCCTGCCTTCGATCCAGGCTCGCACCTCTTCGGCGGGGAACAGAAGTTTGCCGGTCGCCCGCGAGCATGGCACCTTGCCTGAAGCGGCAAGGTCGTAGACCTTGCGCTCCTTGGTGCGGAGCAACTCGGCGAGTTCCTTTACGGTCAGGAATTCGGTTGGGGTGGCCGTTTTGGTCATTTAAAAACCATAGTCCTGGAAAGGGGAGGCGGCAAGTGCCGCCCCCTTCGATTCAACCCTGTGCCGGCGCATTCGGGAAGAAGAGTTGCTGCCCGTCGATTTTGTAGTTTCCGATCGCAGTCTGGCCTTCCGGCGAAAGCAGCCAGTCGATAAACGCCTGACCGCCCTCTGCGTTGACATTCGGGCATTTCACCGGATTCACGAGTATCACGCCATACTGGTTGAACAGATCATCGTCTGCCTCGACCTGAACCTTGTAATCCTGCTTGTTGGCGAAGCTGATCCATGTGGCGCGGTCCGTTATGACATAGGCGCCTAGCCCGATTCCGGTATTCAGCGTCGCGCCCATGCCGGACCCCGTCTCGCGGTACCAGTCGCCCGAGGCAGAGGCCGGATTTACACCTGCGTCGGCCCAAAGCAGTTTTTCCTTCTTGTGCGTGCCGGAATCATCCCCGCGCGATGCGAAGAGCGCGCCCGTTTCCGCGATCTTTTGCAACGCGGCCTGGACGTCGTTCATGCCTCTGACACCCGCCGGATCCGACTCCGGTCCAACGATCACAAAGTCGTTGTACATCAGGTCGGTCCGTTTTACGCCTCCGCCATCCGCGACGAATTTCAGTTCGGCAGGCTTGGCGTGAACGAGTAGCACATCGGCGTCGCAATTGGAGGCATTCTTGATCGCCTGCCCCGTGCCGACGGCGACGACATTCACTTTGATGCCGGACTTGGACTCGAAGACCGGGAGCAGATAGTCATAAAGGCCGGAATTGGCGGTCGAGGTCGTGGACTGCACAAGTACCGGCTGGTCCTGCGCAAAAGCATTGCTCGCAAGCAAAAGGGTGGTGATGGTTGTGCTCAACATCCCTTTTAATATCATGAGTTTATCCCCTTCTCATATTCTAAAGGATTAATTGGCCGGCCAGATACGCGCCGGCAGCATTGGTTCTCGGCTTTTCGAAGAACTGGCGGGCGGGCGTGTGTTCCGCCACCTGACCCCGGTTCAGGAACACGACATCGCTTGCCAGCCGCTTGGCCTGGCCGATGTCATGTGTCACGAAAATCACGCGCGTGCCGCGCCGGGCGACCCCGGCGACGATGGTCTCGATGACATGTGCCGACGCTGGATCGAGGCTGGCGGTCGGCTCGTCGAGGAAGAGGACCTCCGGCTCGGTGGCAAGGGCGCGGGCCAGCGCGAGGCGCTGTTGCTCGCCGCCAGACAGCAGGCGGGCGGGCTGGGTCGCCTTTTCGGCGAGGCCGACGAGGTCCAGAAGGTCCATCCTCCGCCCGACGCAGGCAGCATTTCTGGCGGAAAGCACGAAGTCGATGTTTGCAGACACGGATCGCCGCAGAAGGACCGGCTTCTGGAAAACCAGCGCCTGACGCGACCTTGTGTCCTTGGTGAGCGGGTTGCCTCCCCACAGGATCTCGCCTCCGGTCGGTTCGATAAGGCCGTGAAGAAGGCGCAGCAGGATGCTCTTGCCCGCCCCGTTGGGCCCCATGATTGTCGTGATGCCGTCACCGTCTAGGTTGAGGTCCAGACCGTCGATCAGGTTCTTGTTCCCGATCCTGAATGTCAGGCCGCGCACATCCAGCGGCAAGAGGGCAGGCGTGGCCCCGAGCCGAACCGCCGTTGATGTCAGCGTATCGAAGGCAGCCGATTCACGCATAGGCCAACCTCGACGCCGTCAGACGAATGCCCTGAACGCCCGCATTCACGCCAAGCGCAATGACCATCAGGACAATGCCCAGCGCAAGCGCCAGGGGCAGGGCGCCCTTGGAGGTCTCGAGCGCGATGGCCGTGGTCATGACGCGGGTCAGGTGATCTATGTTGCCGCCGACGATCATCACCGCGCCGACCTCGGCCACCGCACGTCCGAATCCCGCCAGCGCAACGGTCAGCAGGGAAAACCGCGCATCCCAGAGCAGCGCCTGAACGATCTGTCTGCGCGTGAGGCAGAGCGAGCGAAACTGCTCTGCATATTCCATGTAGAAATCCTCGATCACCTGACGCGAGAGCGCGATCACGATCGGAGTGATCAGGATTGTCTGGGCGATGATCATCGCCGTCGGTGTATAGAGCAGCCCAAGGAAGCCGAGCGGTCCGGCGCGGGAAAGGTGCAGATAGACCAGCAGGCCGACCACGACTGGGGGAAGCCCCATGAGAGCATTGACGACAATCAGGATGGCGTTGCGCCCCGGGAAGCGCGCTATCGCCAGAACGGCGCCGAGAGACAGGCCGATCAGGCAGGACATCGCCGTTGCGGTGAGGCTGACCTGAAGAGAGAGCAGAACGATTTCGATCAGGTCGCCGTCGCCGGACAGGACGAGGCGGAACGCGAGACCGAATGCTTCTGCAAAATCCTGCAAAATTTACCCTATACGCATTTTTTACGTGTTTCGGGAACGTTATGACCGATTCACATAGGATGCAAGCAGCAATCGGTGCCCGATCTTTGTGAAGTTTTGTGTCATATTTTCAAGTCAGACGCCTGTTTCGTGATTTTGGGCTGCAAAATTATGCAAAATTTCCGGAAATCTGCTTCTGCATGACAGATCAGTTTGGGGATAGCGGAGGAAATCCCATTCAAGAGTAAAGCATCGAAAAGCTGGATTTCCGGCTGGTATCAGGCGGCCGTTTCAGGAAGGCGCCAACCTGGCGGGGAATGAGCGGCATAACCCCCAGCATTTCAGAGACCGCTTTGCCTTGGTCGGAATTCGGCGTTGCATGGGTTTTCCGAAGACTCCTGAAGAACTGTTGCTCATGCGCGTGCAATCGGGTCTGACGACGGCTCGGCGCTTTCACGCCTGGGCGGAAATCGATTTCAGTTTCTTCAAGAGGTGATCCCGCATCAGTTCCGCGGTTTTCCTCGCGTCGCGGTTGCACAAGGCCTCTGCGATGGCCTCGTGTTCCTCGACCGCGGCACGCCAGCGGGCCGGTGTCAGGTTGGCCTGATAGCGCGCGCGCTGAATGCGGTGCGCCAGAAGCTCGTGTGATTTGGCAAGTGTCTCGTTTCCCGCCATGTTCAGCAGGGCTTTGTGGATGCCCTGATTGATGCGGAAATAGGTTGGCCTGTCGGTTTCCTCATAGGAGCGACGCAGTTTGTCGGTCATGGCGCGGATTTCCTTGAGGTTCCTTTCGCTGGCGTTCCGCGCGGCCAGTTCTCCGGCCATGCCTTCCAGTGCTGCCAGAACCTGAAAGACTTCGGCTATTTCGGCATCGCTCTGCTTGGTAACCACGGTCCCGCGATGCGGTATCAGCTCCAGCAATCCTTCGGCAGCCAGCACCTTGAGCGCTTCGCGCAGCGGGGTTCGCGATACACCGAATTGCTCGGTCAGCAGTTTCTCGCGGATCTTCTCGCCGGGTTGCAACTGGCCCTCCAGGATCATCTGGCGCAGCCGGTTCGTGATCTCGACGGCCAACGCGGTTCGCCCTATCGGGTCAGGTTTCGGCTGGCCCTTGTCTGTTTCCGATGAATCACCAAGCATGCTCTGATCCTTTTCCTGGCGCGTTTCGCGAAGCTTTGTCCAGAACCTCCGCGATGTGAAGGGCCCGGCGGCCCGTGCCGTCCGCGATCTGGTGGCGGCAGGACGTGCCGTTGGCGACGATCAGATCATCACTTTTCGCCGCGCGCACCGCGGGCAGCAACGACAATTCGCCCATGCGGATCGACACATCATAGGTTTCGGCACCGTATCCGAAAGCCCCTGCCATTCCACAACAACTGCTTTCGATCGTGCGTGCGTCAAGGCTTGGAACAAGGCCGAGAGAGCGGTTCATGGCGGACATGACCCCGGCCGCCTTCTGATGACAATGCCCATGCACATGGGCCGCACCGCCCACGGCCTCCATCGGCAGGTCGAAGCGGCCAGCCTCGGCTTCGCGCGCGACGAATTCCTCGAACAGCATCGCGTTTTCGGACAGGGCGCGGGCGTCGTCGCCGGGCAGCAGGGTCAGGAACTCATCGCGCAGCGTCAGCAGGCAGGAAGGTTCGAGCCCGACGATGGGCGTTCCGGCGCGGATGTGGGGCATCAGGGCCTGCAGCGTGCGGCTGGCCTCTTGGCGGGCGCGGTCGATCATGCCCGCGGCCAGATAGGTGCGGCCGCAACACAGCGGCCGGCCCGGTGCCTCGGCGGGTGTCACGTCATAGCCCGCGCGCAGCAGCACGTTGAGCGCGGCGCGGGGGATGTCGGGTTCCATCCAGCGGTTGAAGGTGTCAGTGAACAGGACGACCTTGCCGCCGGTTCGCGCGCCGTCAGCCTTTGCGACTTCGGGATCGCGGAAGAAATCGCCGCGAAAGCCGGGCAGGCTGCGCTGACGGGCGAGGCCCAGAAGGCGCTCTCCCAAAGCGGCCAGCGCCGGCACCTTGTTGCGCAGCGTGATCATCCCGCGCAGCGCCACAGCAAGCCGGGCATAGCGCGGCATTTCGGCGATCAGCCGTTCGCGCCGCCCGTAGCCGAGTTTCCGGCCGCGCTGATACAGCACTTCGGTCTTCATCTTCGCCATGTCGACGCCGGTCGGGCATTCGCGCTTGCAGGCCTTGCATCCGACGCACAGCTTCATGGTTTCGGCCATCTCGTCGGAAAACAGAGCGTTTTGGCCCAGCTTGCCCGACAGCGCCAGACGCAGGGTGTTGGCGCGGCCGCGCGTCACGTCGCACTCGTTGCGCGTAACGCGGTAGCTCGGGCACATCGCGCCGCCCGCCTGCTTGCGGCAGGCGCCGTTGTTGTTGCACATCTCGACCGCGCCCTGAAACCCGCCGCCCGCGCCGGTCCAGTCCGACCAGTCATGCCCGGTTTTCAGATCGGCAAAGCTGTAATCCGGCGGATAGCGCAGCAGGCTGCGGTCGTCCATTTTTGGCGCATGCACGATTTTTCCGGGATTCAGGCGTTTTTCGGGGTCGAACGTCTGTTTGACCTCTTCGAAGGCGCGCAGGATGCGCTGGCCGAACATCTTGCCGTGAAATTCCGACCGCACGATCCCGTCGCCATGTTCGCCGGAATGCGAGCCCTTGTATTCGCGCACCATCTCGAACGCCGCCTCCGCGATTTCGCGCATGGCGGCGACGTCCTTTTCCAGTTTCAGGTTGAGGACGGGGCGAACGTGCAAGCAGCCTTCGGAGGCGTGGGCGTACCAAGTGCCTTCGGTGCCGTGCCGGTGGAACACTTCGCTCAGACGGTCGGTGTAGTCGGCCAGATGTTCCAGCGGCACGGCGCAATCCTCGACGAAGGACACGGGTTTTCCGGCCTCCTTCATCGACATCATTATGTTGAGCCCCGCCTTGCGCAACTCCCCTATGTCGGCGGCGAGGGCCATGTCCCAGACCTCGACAACGCCGCCCTCGTGCGTGCCGCCACGGCCAAAGCCGTAGCCCAGATCGGACATGGTGTCCTGGAGGCGGCGCATGTTTTCTTCGTTTTCCGGCTGGCTGTCCGCGAATTCGACGAACAGCATGGCCGCAGGTGCGCCGCGGACGAATTCCTCGAGCGTGCGCGCATAGATCGGAATCGACCGGGCCAGTCCGATCATCGTGCTGTCCACCAGTTCCACCGACGTCGGGCCGAGGGCGACCAGCGCCGCCGAGGCCTCCATCGCGGCGCGGAAGGTCGGGAAATGACATACCCCAAGAACCCTGGTTTTGGAGGGCAGGGGGGACAGCCTGATTTCTATCTCGGTCGAAAGCGCCAGCGTTCCCTCGGACCCGATCAGCAGATGCGCGAGGTTGACCGGTGCCTTTTCGGGGACCAGCGCGTCGATATTGTAGCCTCCGACGCGCCGCTGGACCTTGGGAAAGCGTTCGGCGATTTCGGCAGCCTCTCTCGCGCCAAGGTCAAGCATCTTGCGCAACAAACCCTCGGGAACGCGGCTGCCGCCGCCAGGACCGAAATCGAACGGGCTTCCGTCCGCAAGCAGGCCCGCGATCCGGTCCACGTTGTCGCGCGTCGTGCCATAGCGGAGCGAGCGCGAGCCGCAGGAATTGTTGCCCACCATGCCGCCTATGGTGGCCCGGGACGCGGTCGAGACATCGACGGGAAACCAGAGCCCATGCGGTTTCAGCGCGCGGTTCAGGTCGTCCAGAACGATCCCCGGCTCCACGATGGCGCGGCGTCCTGCAACATCCAGTTCGATGATCCGGTTCAGGTGCTTCGAGCAATCGACGATCAGGCCGGAATTTATCGTCTGGCCGCATTGCGACGTACCGCCGCCGCGCATGGTCAGGGGAACATCCGCGCCACGCGCGGCGTCGAGCGCGGCCGCGATATCATCCTTTGTCCTGGCGATCA
>JBFIHV010000019.1:0-15681 GCA_041601595.1 Amylibacter sp.
GAACATCGTGACGAACGCCGTGATCAGGAATTCATACATTTAGCCCGCCTTTGCCTTTTCCAGCCTGTCCAGCGCTTTCATCCAAAGCTCTTCCGCGCGTATCAGCGCTTCGGCCACTTCCGCCCGCTTCTTGTTCAGCTTTTCTATATCAGCAGGATCGCGCTTGGCATAGAGCAACGGATTGGCCAGACGCGAGTCTATCGTGATCCGCATCTCTTCCAGCTTTTCGATCCGCTCTTCGCATTTTGCCGCCTCGGCCTGCAAGGGGGCGAGCCGTTTGCGGTTTTCGGCCTTGGCCGAGGGCTTCGCCTGTCTCTGTTCGGCCTTGCCCTGGCTGACCGCGCCGCCCTTGCCGGTTTCCGAAAGAAGAAAGGCGCGATAGCTTTCCATGTCGCCGTCATAGGGCAGCACCTTGCCGCCGTTGACCAGCCACAACTGATCCGCCACGGCGCTGACAAGGTGGGCGTCGTGGCTGACCAGAATGACCGCGCCGTTGAAATCCATCAGCGCCGAGATCAGCGCCTCGCGGCTTTCGATGTCGAGGTGGTTCGTCGGTTCGTCGAGGATCAGCAGGTGCGGCTGGTGCAGGGTCGCCATCAGCATCGCCAGACGCGACCGCTGACCGCCCGACAGTTTGGCCGCCACGGTATCGACCTGGTCGGGTCCGATGCCGCCCCGCGCCAGCTTGGCCCGCAATTGCGACGGTGGCGTTTTCGGAAACACCTGCTGGATGTGCATAAGCGGGGTTTCGTCCGCATGCAGCTCGTCCATCTGGTGCTGGGAGAAATAACCGACCCGCAGCTTGTTCGAAGTGACGATATCGCCTGCCATCTGTTTCAGCTTGCCGGCCAGCAGCTTGGACAGGGTGGATTTGCCCTGACCGTTCGCACCCAGCAGGGCGATCCGGTCGTCCGGGTCGATGCGCAGGTCCAGATTGGACAGCACGGGCGTGCCGTCATAGCCGACCGCACCGCCGGAAATCGAGATGATCGGCGGGGACAGCGGGTCCGGGCTGTCGAAATGAAACCCTGCCACGCCCCGGCTGACCATCGCCTCGATCGGTTCCATGCGTTCCAGCATCTTCAGCCGCGACTGCGCCTGTTTCGCCTTGGAGGCCTTGGCGCGGAACCGGTCGACATAGCTCTGGATATGTTCGCGCGCCGCCGCCTGTTTCTTGGCCGCCGCGGCGGACTGCGCCATCTGCATCCGGCGCACTTCGTCGAACGTGTCATAGCCGCCCTGATAAAGCGTCAGTTGCTTTTCGTTCAGATGCAAGATCGCGCCGACGGATTTGTTCAGCAGGTCGCGGTCGTGGCTGATGACCAGAACGGTAAACGGATAGCGCGCCAGAAAGTTCTCCAGCCAGATCGTGCCTTCAAGGTCGAGGTAGTTCGTCGGCTCGTCGAGCAGCAGGAAATCCGGCCGCGAAAACAGCACCGCCGCCAGAGCCACGCGCATACGCCAGCCGCCGGAATAGGCCGAACAGGGCAGGGCCTGCGCCTCGTTGTCGAAACCAAGTCCGTTCAGGATCGCGGCGGCGCGTGCCTCGGCCGAATAGGCGTCGATCTCCGACAGGCGGGCATAGGCGTCCGCCAGCCGTTGGGCGTCGGTTTCCGTGTCCACGATTTTCATCAGCGCGGCGCGCTCTGTGTCGGCGGCCAGAACCGTGTCCAGCAGGGAAACCTCGGTGGAGGGAGCCTCTTGCGCGACGCCGCCGATGCGGGCCAGACGCGGAATTTCGATCTCTCCGCCGTCCGGCGCTATGGTGCCCCGCAGCAGGTGAAACAACGTGGTTTTGCCTGCGCCATTGCGCCCGACGAGCCCGACCTTGTGTCCGGACGGGATCGTGACGCTGGCATCGACAAAGAGCGGCTTGCCCTCGATGGCGTAGGTGAGATTGGAAATCTTGATCATGACAGCCCCATGCCCAAGCTTGGCTCTGCTGTCAACGGGGATTGCTTCACTTCTTCAGGGTATGCGCGACTTCTATACGGTTTACGGGGTCCCCGCCGGTCAGCGACGCAAAAGGGTTCGCGCTGGCCGCCGTGCCGGTGATGCGCACGGTGACGGCGGCACCGGTGATCGTAATATTGACCGCCGTTTCCAGCTTGCCGATCCTGGTCTGGCGCTGCGCGTAATCCATACCCTGTTCGACGTTCCAGTCGTTGGCGGCAATCATCTGCGCCGTGCTTTCGGCAATGTCGCGCAGCATGTCCTCGTTGACCCTGCTCAGGCCGCGGTCCACCCAGACAGGCGTGAAATAGGTGAAGGCAACCATTGCCAGCGCCATGACCACCATGGAAACGCGCAACGCAATCCGCGCGCGTCCGGGTCCAGTGCCGGGCGGCGGAGGGGCAGGCTCATCGGTGCGGTCCGCAGGTTCAGGATGGTCGGTCATTGGTGAACTATTGGCTTTGGTGATCTGAAAATGTGTAAGAAAAGAAAGAAACAGGGCTTATTGCCCCATTAACTCCGGCAAGGGCAACCGGACGGCGAAGTGTGCTTTTCAAATGCGAACGCCTGTGATACCTCGGCCACGAAATCAACTCATGACCACTGGTCTCATATCTCTGAAGGACAAACGATGGCTATTGAACGCACATTTTCGATTGTAAAGCCCGACGCGACGAAGCGCAACCTGACAGGTAAAATCTGCGCCAAGTTTGAAGAGGGCGGCCTGCGCATTGTCGCGCAGAAGCGTATCCACCTGACCGCGGCGCAGGCCGGCGTGTTCTACGCGGTCCACAAGGAACGCCCGTTCTACAGCGAACTGTGCGAATTCATGTCCTCCGAGCCGATCGTGGTTCAGGTGCTGGAAGGCGAGAACGCCATTGCCCGCAACCGCGAGATCATGGGCGCAACCAATCCCGCAGACGCTGCCGAAGGCACAATCCGCAAGGAATTCGCCCTGTCGATCGGCGAGAACTCGGTGCACGGCTCCGACGGTCCGGACACGGCGAAAGAAGAAATCGCGTATTTTTTCTCCGGTCTCGAACTGGTCGGCTGAATTTGACGGAAGGGGGGCGCAAGCTCCCCTGATCCGGCTGTCGGGTGGGTGTGATCCCTTCCGCTATACGTATCTGGCGGATGAAACGGTGCGGTCAACTGCCCCTGTTACGGATTGGCCGCGGCGATGCGTGCCACTTCGTTGGTCGGCATCACTTGCTTGATATACTTGAAGCCCGGAATGCCCAGAATATCCTCATCCGGTCTGTACCCGCATGCATTGTAGTTATGCTGCGTCGTCAGGTTGATGTTTCCGTCAGCATAAAGCGTCATTCCGTTATGGGTCACTGTTCCGGACGTGCCCGATGCTAGGTGAACATTGCCGGCGGACATGAAGACCGTGTTGCTGCTGGCGAATTCGGCGGCGACCTGCATGTCCGACCTTGCGTAAATGAAGGTCTGGTCAGGTTGGTAGCACGTTTGCGTCGGGTCGCCGGCCCTGGCGCTTGACGATGCTGTCAGGGTCGCGTTCGCCCGTTCGCGTGTGGACACGACCATTGATCCGCGCCAGTCCGAATTGGCTTCGAAATCGATCGAACAGTTCGTCAGGACCACGATGTCGCGGACCGGATCGCCGCTGGAGGATGGCCACATGTTCAAATGCGTATTCACACCATTGCCGTTGGGATTGCATCTGACGTTGTAGGTCAGTCCGGCAGGCGGCAGGTCAATTGCTTCGAATTCAGCAACCGTCAGATTCACGACCGTTCCGACCTCAGGCGCAGCGTAACCCGTCTCACCCGGTCCGGGCTCTGCCGTTCCGAACAGATTGTCCCATTCAGGGATCAATTGACTCTGGTCAATGCTTTTGCCGTCCCAAAAAGACGTTTTGGCCGCATTCGTGCCCGGGTCGATCATGTTGTCATAGGCCTGCAAGATGATGTCGTCGAACGTCGGCATGATCAGGTTCAACTCGTTCCGGGCGTCGTAGGAGCCATAGTTGGCGCTGTCGATGCACTTGTCCTTGCAATCGAGCAGGCTCGGCATGCTGAGGTGGGAGTCGGGCAGGAAGGTGTTTTGCTGAGGCAGCCAGACGAAATCCTGGCTGTGTACGCAAAAATCCGGCCCGATCGTGTTGCCGGAGGACAGCGTGATCTGTCCATGTGCCCAGATACCTTCGTAAAGCGGACAATCGCCGTAATCGGTCAGTACGGTCGTGCCATAGCGTGTGACCTCCCATCCGGGAAAGCCCACGAATTGCAGCAGATAGGTGCCCACCGGATTGTCCACCGTATTGTTCCGGTGCAACTGAACCGTAACGGCATCGATCGTTCCCGGCGCGGCCAGCGTATTGTCGTCGTCGCTGTAATCGGACAGGATGATATCGTTGATATCGGTGTCGATCACCCGCCCGAAACCGGAATTCGGCATATTGGAAATGACGCTGTTATGTGCCGCCAAGCGAACATCGGCGTCGCTCGCGCCCGCCAAAACCTCCAGAATGCCGGCGTGGGATGCGACATCGGCAGTCAGTTGTAACCGCTCTTTTTGTCGCCAGGCGTTCGCGGCATCCACAGACAGGCCCACAATGCCGGCACAGACAATGAACCAGAACAGGGCCATGACCGTGCCCACGGCACTTTCATCGCGTATGAACTGATTGAATGTTCTTGGCTTGACCATTGCAGTTCCTGATTACCGCGGTTCGAGGTTGTGCCTGACTTCAGCCTTGATGACGGTGTCCTTGAAAATGCCGAAGATGCCGAATGCGTCGATCGTCGTCGCAGGGGCGGTTATCGTCACGATCACTTCTCTTTCATTTATGGTCACCACGGCCGTCGGCGTTGCGTTGGCGAAGACCGCATTCGCCTCTGCGTAGGCAGTGGCTTCGGTGGCATCCATCGCATGCCGCGAAACGGCCCGCGCTGTGTCGCGCGCAATGTTCCAGAAATTGGACTGGTTCATGAAGGCGAGGCTGATATCCGTCGCACCCGCGATCAAGGCCGCAAACACCGGCGCCCACAACACGAACTCGACCGTCACGCCGCCGCGTTCGTCGTCGCGAAAAGACTTGTTCTTAGTACGCAAGAACAACTTCTTCGGTGCCATCATTACATTCTAACCCAGGGGCAAAGCCGCAAACGGACGGATATTTTGACCGTAAGCAGCGGGTTTGGTTGTATTTCTGAAACCGAATATGAGGCTAAGGTGCTATACGGGCAAGAAAAATTAATTAAAATAGTATAGAAATCGGAAACTGTGACATTATGATTTCTACGGCCTCAGGCAGGCAGCTTACTGTGGCATCTCTATCGGAAGTTGTCGCCACGTCAGGATTTTCCGGTGCGCCGGGTTCCCACTCCCAGCACGTTCAGTTCCGCCTCGATTGCGGATCGGTTTCCGAATTCGGCTGTGGCGTCCTTTACGAGCGTGTCGAACGTGGCGCGCAGGGTTTTCTTCTCGTCTGGCGACAGATCGTTCCATGGCCGGTTTTGCAGGCCCAGATAGATGCAGTAGAACCCAATGAAATGCGGCCTTGTGCCGGCTTTCAACAGCTGCCTGTAGGCCTCTTCCGCGCCCATGTCACGGATTTCCTCCGCCGTGTGGATGCCCGCTTTGGCGAACATCTGCTCGACCTTCGGGCCGAGGTTGCGGATCGTGGAAACCCTGCTCATTGCCTCACGAAATCTGCCAGAACCTTTGGGTAGAGCCGGTGTTCCGCTGCCAGAACCCGCGCCGACAGGGTGTCGGCCGTATCGTTTTCGAGAATTTCGACTTCGGTCTGCCCGAGGACGGGCCCCGCATCCAATTCGGCCGTGACCAGATGCACCGAGCAGCCCGCAACCCTGTCACCGGCGTCGATCGCGCGCTGATGTGTGTGCAGACCGCGATACTTGGGTAGCAGGGAAGGGTGGATATTCAGCATCCGGCCTTCCCATTTGGCGATGAATCCGGGTGTCAGGATGCGCATGAACCCTGCCAGGCAGACGATATCGGGGGCTGCTTCCAGCAGTGCGGCGTGCACTGCGGCGTCGAATGCCTCCCGATCACCCTTGAAAGGCCTGTGGTCCACGACCGCCGTCGGAACGCCGAGCGCGCGGGCCTTCGCCAGCCCGCCCGCATCCGGAATGTTTGACAGGACCAGCACCGGCGTCGCGTCGATCCGGCCCGCCTGCATGGCCTCGACCAGCGTGACCATGTTGGAACCGCTGCCGGAAATCAGGATTGCGACGCGCCTGGTCATTACAGCGTGCCGGAATACCTGACGCCGCTGCCGCCCGTCACCCGCCCGATGCGGACAGGTTCGACACCTTCACCTGCCAGCGCGGCCGCGACCGCGTCGGCGTCCCGTTCGGCGCAAACGGCGATCATGCCGATACCGCAGTTGAATGTCTTGAGCGCCTCGGCCTGTTCCAGACCGGCTTGGGAAATGAGCCAGTCGAAGACCGGCAGGCGCCGCCATGCACCCAGATCGATGTCTGCGCCCAGACCGGCGGGCAGGGCCCGCGGCAGGTTTTCCGTCAGGCCACCGCCGGTAATATGGGCCAGTGCGTTCAGGCCGCCGGTTTTCAGCGCGGCAACAGTCGGTTTGATGTAGATCTTCGTTGGCTCCAGCAGGTGCGACGCCAGCGTACCGTCGCCGAACGGGCAGGGGTCGTTCCAGCCAAGGCCGGATTTCTCGACGATCTTGCGCACCAGCGAATAGCCGTTGGAATGAACGCCGGAAGACGGCAGGCCCAGCAGGACATCGCCTTCGGCGACATTGCGCGGCAGGGCCTCGCCGCGCTCCATCGCGCCGACGGCAAAGCCGGCCAGATCGAAATCGGCGCCCTCGTACATGCCCGGCATCTCTGCCGTTTCACCGCCGACCAGCGCCGTATCGGCCTGACGGCAGCCTTCGGCGATGCCCTCGATCACGCGGGCCGCGCTGTCGATATCCAGTTTTCCGGTGGCGAAATAATCAAGAAAGAACAGTGGAATAGCGCCCTGACAGACCAGATCGTTGACGCACATCGCAACCAGATCGATGCCGACGGTATCGACGTTTCCGGTGTCGATCGCGATCCGCAGCTTGGTCCCGACGCCGTCGGTGGCGGATACCAGAACCGGATCGGAAAACCCTGCCGCCTTGAGGTCGAACATGGCACCGAAACCGCCCAGACCATCCATCACTCCGGGTCGTTTGGTGGAGCTTGCGGCCGGTTTGATCCGTTCGACCAATGCGTTGCCCGCATCGATGTCCACACCGGCGTCGGCATAGGTCAGTGCGCTGTTCTTGTCGGTCATCTTGCCCTCGAATTTTAACTTTGCCCTCCTTTAGCGGATGCCGGTGACAAAGAAAACAGGTTGTTGCTTGACCGCCGGAATTCCGCGCATTATTCGGGGGGCGTCTGGGCCTGTAGCTCAACTGGTTAGAGCAGAGCGCTCATAACGCTTTGGTTGGGGGTTCGAGTCCCTCCGGGCCTACCAGACATCCTTCCACTCCGTAGTCGTTACGCCTCGGTCAGCGCGGGATTCTCAGGGATACTTTCAACCCGCCCATGTCGGCGCTGCGGTCCAGTTCCAGAGAGCCGCCGTGCGTCCTGGCTATGTCGGTGGCGATGGACAGACCCAGACCCGAATTCCCGCCCATGTTGAGGTTGCGTGACGTGTCCAGCCTCGAAAAAGGCCGCAGGGCCTCGGCGTATTTGTCCGGCGGGATGCCCGGCCCGTCGTCCTCGACGATAAAATCGATGTGGCGGCGGTGCACAAAGACGGACAGGCGCACACGGGTGCCATAGCGGACCGCGTTCGAAATCAGGTTCTCTATGGCCCGTTGCACGGCGACGCGGCGGCAATCGAAGCGGATGTCACTGGTGGCCTTGCCAAGGTAGCGCAGTTCGATGTCCAGACCGTCGCGCTGTTTGTTCTCGACGATTTTTCCGACCAGTTCGTGCAGCGAGACCTCCGTGATTTTCTCGTCGCTGTCGCCCTTGGCGAATTCCAGAAACTCCCGCAGCATCGATTCCATATCGTCGACATCGCGTTGCAGCATTCTGGTTTCAGGGGTTTCATCCATCAGCGATAATGACAGCTTCATCCGCGTCAGCGGCGTTCGCATGTCATGGCTGACGCCTGACAGCATCAGCGTCCGCTGTTCGATCTGGCGCTCGATCCGCGCCCGCATGGACAGGAATGCGCGCCCCGCGCTCCAGACTTCGGTGGCGCCCTGAGGCCGGAATTCGATCGATTGACCCTTGCCGAACGCCTCCGACGCCTTCGCCAGACGCGTGATCGGGCGGACCTGATTCTTGAGGAAGAGGATCGCTATGCTTGTCATCAGGACCGAGGCGAGCGCCATCGCCACCAGCACCTGATGCGGATTGCCGGCGGAGGCCTGCCGGCGGGAAAACGTCAGGGCCAGATAGCCGGGCACTGTCTCGACAACGATCCGGACGCGCCCGTCCTGCGAGGTCAGATCCACGGCGACAAGTTTTTCGATCTCGTCATATAGGGTGGCGGTTACATATTTTCCCGACAGATCGAAGAGATGCTTGCGGTCCCGTTCCTGCTGCGCCTGCGCCTCTGGCAGAAATTCGAAATCGACCCCGAAGGGGACCGTGCGCTGCGCCAGTTCGGCGCTGGCTTCGCCCGCATCCGCGCTCCGGTTCGCTGCCGCCAGAATGTAGTCGAGTTCCATGGCGGTATTCGATGTCAGCTGGCGGCTGACGTCCCCGAACAGGCGCTCGATGAATACGAAGACGACGACGACCTGGACGAAGATTATCGGGATCACCAGAATCAGGATGGCCCGCCAGAGCAGGCTGCGCGGAAGTAGGGGTTTGATCCAGCGTGTCCACATGATGAACAAGAGTTAGGGTGCTGACCGGCGCGACGCAAGCTGTTAGATCGGCAGAAAAATCCGTCGCGTGTCAAAAAGCCTATGGACGGCAGAAAACCGCACTGTTATATGCGGGGCCGCAGCAGGATTGTTGCAGGTATTCCGGCGTAGCTCAGCGGTAGAGCAGTTGACTGTTAATCAATTGGTCGTAGGTTCGATCCCTACCGCCGGAGCCAATTTCCAGCTTTTCAGAATCCGAATTCGCGCAGTGGGCGCCGAGCGAGGCAGTTGTGTTGGAAATTCGCCGTTTCCTTCGCGGGTTGCTTGCAGGAATGCGAAGGCTTGACCGACAGGCAAATCCTCCAATTTGTGCAGTTCAACCACGTCGGGCTTGACCGGTGCAGAGTAGTCGTACCATCATGCCGCTGCCGTGAATGCAAATTTCTTGACAGGGAAAACGATTATGACTGCCACGGAGGCCGAGCAGATCGAAAAGACGACGCAGGATGCAAATCTGGACATCAAAGCACCTTCGGAAAGTGGCCGCAGGCTGGAAATTCTGCGCAGGGCGAGCGAGGTCTCCGGGCGCAGCAAGGAGTCGATTTTCTGGGAGATTATGCGCTTCACCTTCGGGCCGTCGAAACTGGCGGATAAGGAATATTTCAAGTTCCGGTTATATGACGACAAGCACTACACACCGGAACAGAAGAAACAGGTGTTGGGCGGCCGCCGAAACCGGGCGCTGAACCTGGCTATCAACCCGTCGCGCGGGGTGTTGCATATTCTGGACAACAAGCTCTTTGTTGAACGCCTTTTGCAGGGGTTCGGAATTCCTTGCACAAAGACCATTGCCTGTTTTGTGGCCGAAGACAGGTATCAGTCCATGGGAAACATGAGGCTTTTGCGCGACCGATCGGATCTGGCCGAGTTTCTGACAGCGGCGCCTTATCCGATTTTCGGGAAACCCTTGTTCGGTTCACTTAGCCTCGGGAGCGCGGGCCTGACCGGATACGATCCTTCCTCGGAAAAGATATCGCTGTTCGATGGAACGTCTATGTCTCTGGATGGCTTTCATGAGCAGATTCAACAGAACTACTATCACGTGGGCTTTCTGTTTCAGGAAAAAATCAGCATGCACCCGGACTTGCAGGCCTACACGGGCGATGCGGTGGGCTGTTTCCGGATCGTGACCTGCAAAACGCCGGACGGGATTGCGCCGCTTTACGCGGTCTGGAAAATTCCGGGTGTTGGCCGCATGGCCGACAACTATTGGCGCGACGGGAAGATCGCGTTGATAGACGTCGAAACGGGGCGGGTGGTCCGTTGCCAAATGGGAACGGGACTGGACGCCCAGGAACTTGATGTCATTCCGGAAAGCGGCTTGAAGATCAAAGGCCTGCAGGTTCCCGACTGGAAATCGGTTGTGGAACTGGCGTTATCCGCAGCTTCGCTGCTGAGCGATGCTTCGATTGCGGGTTTCGACATTGCCCATTCGGACGCCGGACCAAGGGTGGTCGAGGTGAATGGCAACCCTGACCACGGGCTTTTCCAGATCGCTTCCGGCTACGGCTTGTTGACGCCTGAACGTCAGGCAATCTTTGATTGGAATATTGAAGTTACAAGGAAGAAAGCCAGAGAGCGCAAGATTCGCAAGAGGCAGAACGCCCGGAAAACGCGCAAGCAGATTGTCAGGAAACGCCTGGAAGACTTCAAGTCCGACGTCGCGAGCATGGACCGGTAATCCGGCGTCTCGATATCTGGTTCCACCAGCAAGCCGGCAGCGCCACAGAAAATGGCCACTTGTTTTCGCCCTCGGTTCGCCTTAAGCGGTTTTCGTATGAATATTATAGAAAAAACATCCGATTTAGCGGCGTTTTGCGAAAAATGCGCACAATTCGATTTTGTCACGGTCGATACCGAATTCTTGCGGGAGCGCACCTATTATTCCAAGCTCTGCCTGATCCAGATTGCCTATCCGGGGGAAACCGACGAGAGCGCGGCCCTGATCGACACACTGTCGCCCGATCTCGATCTCGATCCCCTGTTCAAGCTGTTTCAGGACCGCAGCGTCGTGAAGGTGTTTCACGCCGCGCGGCAGGATCTGGAAATCTTCTTTGTGGACCGGAAGATCTTTCCGGAGCCGTTCTTCGATACCCAGATCGCCGCGATGGTCTGCGGATTCGGCGATCAGGTCGGTTATGAAACGCTGGTGCGTTCGATTGCCAAGGCGTCGGTGGATAAATCCTCGCGCTTTACGGACTGGAGCCACCGGCCGCTGACGGACAAGCAGAAATCCTATGCCGTCGGCGACGTGACCCACCTGCGCCAGATCTATCTGCATCTTGTCGCCATGCTCGAGAAAACCAACCGTTTCGACTGGGTGGAAGAGGAACTGGCCGGGTTGACCGATCCCGCGACCTATGCCGCCGCGCCGGAAGATGCCTGGAAACGGGTCAAGACCAGAAATACCGCGCCGAAAATGCTGGCCGTGGTCAAGGAACTGGCCGAATTCCGCGAGGCTTACGCCCAGCAGAACGATATTCCGCGTACCCGCGTGTTCAAGGACGAGGCTCTGCTGGAACTGGCGGCGACCAAGCCCTCGGATATCAACGCCCTGGGCAAATCCCGGCTCTTGCTGCGCGAGGCGCGGCGCGGGCCGATTGCCGACGGGATTTTGGAAGCCGTCAGGAAGGGTGTCACCTGCGACCCCAAGAACTACCCTCGCGTGGACTTTGCCAAAAAGAATCACAATAAAAACGAAGGCTTGCAGGAGTTACTTAGAGTGTTGCTGAAGGCTACTGCCGAAAAATCAAATGTCGCGCACCGCCTGATAGCCTCCGCTGCGGATCTCGAGGATATTGCATCCGGCGCAACCGAAGTCCGTGCATTTACCGGCTGGCGCTACAAGATTTTCGGCAAGGAGGCAGAGCGCCTGATAAACGGTGAAATCGCGTTGACCGTCAAAGGGTCCAGCGTCACCTCTGTCGCGTTGGGGCCTAGTTCCGGATCGTGATCTGGTTCTGGGCCGCGACTACGCGCAGAGCCCTGACCGACTTCAGTTCCAGATTTGAAATGAACACGCCCGCCATGATGTCACGAGACCTGTCCGTATTGGCGGCCAGCGGCGTTTCCGGCGGCATTCCGCGGAGTTCGAAGGTCAGCGTGCCGGTCTCATCCGGGAAACCCCGGTTGGTTTCGCTCAATTCGACGAAGTAAAATCCCTGAACGGGAGCCTTGCCATGCGCGCGCAGGATAATGCCGTTCCGCGTCGGTTCGGCGCGCAGTTCGGTGATCGTCGCGATCAACTCGCGCCCGTCCGGCGCCCGGGTGGCCGTCACCAGCGATTCCTCGGGCGCGGGCGCACGCCGGAACGGGTTCAGGCTGGAAACGGAACCGCTGCCGGAACAACTGGCAAGAAGACCGATAGTAGCGACCGATAGGATGATATTCTTCATCAAGCGACTCCCCTGCGTTGACGTCATGGATAGACAATGCTCTGCTCAAAGAAAAGCCTCCTGCGGAATATTCGCGGATTATCCCTAGACCTTTAGCCATTTCATGCATAGTTCTTTGCGTGAAAGCCCTATGGAAGCAAGATGACCGATAAATTTGAAGACATTGCGGAGAATTTCGAATTCCTCGACGAGTGGGAGGATCGGTACCGTTACGTGATCGAACTGGGCAAGGACATGCCGCCTCTGGACGAGGCGCTCCGCGTTCCGGCGACCAAGGTGCACGGATGCGCCTCTCAGGTCTGGATCGTGCCGCATATCGAGGGCACCGGCCCCGAGGCGCGTTTCACGTTCGATGGCGACAGCGATGCGATGATCGTGCGCGGGCTGATCGCGATCCTGCATGCGCTGTTCAACGGCCTGACGGTCAAACAGGTCACGGAAATCGATGCCCTTGCGGCTTTTGGACGTCTGGGTCTGGATCAGCACCTGTCGGCGCAAAGGTCCAACGGCCTGCGCGCGATGATCGAACGCATCCACGGTCTGGCGGCGAAGGCGGCGCAGGCCTGAATTTATTATGCACGCGGTTCATAATCTACATGATGATTATCAATTTGTTCACAGCTGCATAATCCCATAAACAACAACGGAGAACCGGGCCCCGGAACTCCCATCGAAGGAAGAGACACTCATGTCCGAAAAGCTTTTGCAACTGCTTGACCGTCAGGGCTGGGTTCTGGCGGATGGCGCCACTGGAACGAACCTGTTCAACATGGGGCTGCAAGCGGGCGATCCTCCGGAGTTCTGGAACGTGGACAAGCCGGAGCTGATCGAAAAGCTGTATCGCGGCGCCGTCGATGCCGGATCGGACCTGTTCCTGACCAACAGTTTCGGGTCGAACGCGTCGCGGCTGAAGCTGCACAATGCGCAGGGCAGGGTGCGTGAACTGTCGAAAGCCGCTGCCGAGATCGCACGCGAAGTGGCGGACAGCCAGTCGCGCACGGTCATCGTCGCCGGCTCCATCGGCCCGACCGGAGAGATCATGGGCGAGGTCGGAACCCTGACCCACGAGGTCGCCGTCGAAATGTTCGAGGAGCAGGCCGCGGCCCTGATCGAGGGCGGCGCAGACCTGCTGTGGGTGGAAACGATTTCCGCGCCCGAGGAAATGGCCGCCGCGGCCGAGGCGATCCGCAACGTCGGCGCGTCGTGGTGCGGAACCATGAGCTTTGACACGGCAGGGCGCACCATGATGGGCGTGACCTCCGCCGATATGGTCAGGTTCATCGACGGTCTGGAATACCGGCCGCTCGGGTTCGGGGCCAACTGCGGCACCGGAGCCTCCGATCTGTTGCGCACGGTGCTCGGCTTTGTCGAGGCCGGTGCAAAGCTGCCGATTATCGCCAAGGGCAATGCGGGCATTCCGAAATATGTTCACGGCCACATCCATTATGACGGCACGCCCGAACTGATGGCGGATTACGCCGTTCTGGCGCGCAACTGCGGCGCGCGGATTATCGGCGGCTGTTGCGGAACCACACCGGAACATCTGGTCAGGATGCGGGAGGCCCTGGACACGCAGCCGATCGGGGAAACGCCTACACTGGAAGAGATCGTCGCGAAGCTGGGCGATTTTTCGTCGGCAAATGACGGAACCGGTGATAACGTCGCAAAACGCCGGGGAACGCGCCGCAGGGGCGGCCGCTGACCCGGAAAACCGTACACAGGTCGGATTACGTCTGTCGTTTGTCGCAATCCGATAAGCAGATTTTGGATAAAACCAAGATTTACGAGACAGAAACGACGCAGCGGTCCGCCGCGCAAACTTAGGAACGTGCCAATGTCCGACGACGAAGACGAAATCATCCTCGCCGATATGCCAGACGAAGAACTTGTGCCCCAGATGCATGACGACCTGTATGACGGCATGGCGGAGGAGATCAAGGAAGGCGTGAACATCCTGCTGGAACGCGGCTGGACCCCTTACAAGGTTCTGACCGAAGGTCTGGTCGAGGGCATGCGCATCGTCGGCATCGACTTCCGTGACGGCATCCTGTTCGTGCCCGAGGTTCTGCTGGCCGCGAACGCGATGAAGGCCGGCATGGCCATCCTGAAGCCGCTGCTGGCCGAAACCGGCGCGCCGCGTCTGGGCAACATGGTGATCGGCACCGTCAAGGGCGACATCCACGACATCGGCAAGAACCTCGTCACCATGATGATGGAAGGCGCCGGGTTCGAGGTGCGCGATCTTGGGATCAACAACTCGGTCGAGAGCTATCTGGGCGCGCTCAACGAGGGCGATATCGACATTCTTGGCATGTCGGCTTTGCTGACGACGACAATGCCCTACATGAAAGTCGTGATCGACACGATGGTCGAGCAGGGCATGCGCGACGACTACATCGTTCTGGTCGGCGGCGCGCCGCTGAACGAAGAGTTCGGAAGGGCCATAGGCGCGGACGCCTATTGCCGCGATGCCGCGGTCGCCGTGGAAACTGCAAAGGAATTCATGGCCAAGAAACACAACCGGGTGGCCGCAGGAGCCTGATTCATGCTTGTCGATGACAAGACACTCACGGAACAAGGTCTGGACGCGCCCGGGGATCACTCCGGGCGCGTTCTGGTTCTGGCCTGCGGTGCGCTGGCGCGCGAGATATTGGCGCTGATCGACATGAACCGCTGGAATCACATGGCTCTGAAATGCCTGCCCGCCAAGCTGCACCTCAGGCCCGAAAAGATCCCCGAGGCAGTGCAGGAGGCCGTGGAAGAGCATCGCAACGACTACGAGCGTATCTTCGTGGCCTATGCCGATTGCGGGACCGGCGGGTTGCTTCAGGCGAAATGCGCGGAGCTGGGCGTGGAAATGATCGAAGGTCCGCACTGCTACAGCTTTTTCGAGGGCAACGCCGTCTTTGCCGAAAAGGCCGAGGACGAATTCACCGCCTTCTACCTGACCGATTTTCTGGTCAAGCAGTTCGACGCCTTTGTCTGGCGTCCGATGGGTCTGGACCGGCATCCGCAACTGCGCGACATGTATTTCGGCAATTACACGAAACTGGTCTATCAGGCGCAGTTGGACGATCCCAGGCTGGACGCGAAGGCGCGGGGATGCGCCGAGCGGTTGGGGCTGGCTTATGA
Source organism: Amylibacter sp. (assembly GCA_041601595.1). Classification (GTDB taxonomy): domain Bacteria; phylum Pseudomonadota; class Alphaproteobacteria; order Rhodobacterales; family Rhodobacteraceae; genus Amylibacter. Next base: position 15,355 of record JBFIHV010000019.1, read on the forward strand.
GCGCCGGCTGACCGGATACGGCGATCTGGAAACGGCTCTGGCGTGTTGGTCCCAGGGCTAAGAAGATGAAATGGATCGGGAACGGGCCGGCTGTTACGCGCCCGAAGCGGGCTCATCGAGCCGTCAAACGGCACGTTCGTTTCACCTGTAGAGCTTCCATTTCATCCGGACGGTTTGCGTTTGTCCTGGATGGCGCCCGAAATGAAAACGGCGGCCTGAACGTTGTCCGGACCGCCGCTTCAATATTCTCAAGTGACGGGATTACCCGTCAAAATCAGCTTATGCCAGTTTAAGAGCAGTCGCGGATTCTTTGCCGTTGCGGCCAGA
>JBFIHV010000020.1:0-15525 GCA_041601595.1 Amylibacter sp.
ACCGCCGGCGCCGTCAAAGGCTAGAAAAGGAACTTCCCAGTGGCTCGCATCAGTTTCCAACACGTCGAAAAGAAATACTCAAACGGGTTTCACGCGGTGAAAGACCTGAACCTTGAAATCGAGGACAAGGAGTTCATTGTACTTCTGGGCCCATCAGGCTGCGGCAAGTCCACGACGCTGAACATGATCGCCGGTCTGGAAGAGGTCAGCGGCGGCAATCTTTTGTTCGACGACGAACTTGTGAATTACATGCCGCCGCACAGGCGCGATGTCGCGATGGTGTTCCAGAGCTATGCGCTCTATCCGCACAAGACGGTCTACAGCAACATCGCCTTCGGCCTGCAGATGCGCAACACTCCAAAGGACGAGATCGACCGCAGGGTCCGGGACGCGGCGCAGAAGCTGGAGATTTCGCACCTTCTGGACCGGCGGCCGTCGCAACTCTCGGGCGGTCAGCGCCAGCGGGTCGCTTTGGGCCGCGCGATGGTCCGCGACCCTTCGGTCTTCCTGATGGACGAACCGCTGTCGAACCTCGATGCCGCGCTGCGGATTTCGATGCGGGCAGAGATCAAGGAACTGCATCAGGCGATGCAGACGACCTTCGTTTACGTGACCCACGATCAGGCCGAGGCGCTGACGCTGGCCGATCGCATCGTCGTCATGTCGGACGGTGTCGTGCAGCAGGTCGGCAGCCCCGACGACATCTACGAACGCCCGCGCAACACTTTCGTGGCCTCCTTCCTCGGCAATCCGCCGATCAACTACATAGACTGCAAGATCGAGGCGACGGACGCCTCGACCGCGCGTTTCGTGCGTCGGGACATGTCGCTGAACATGTCGGACGATCTGGTGAGGAAACTGTCCGGATTCAATGGCCGCGAGGTTCGTCTGGGCATCCGCGCGGAAGACGTCGACGAGCGCCCCGGCGCCGAAAAGGGCGCGCGGATAACCGGCAAGGTCAATTCCGTGCTGCCCGTCGGGTCCGACCAGTTCCTCGGCTTCGATTTCGATGGCGAGGAGCTGTTTTTCCGGGTCAGCAAGGATATGCGCCATGCCGTCGGAGAGACTGTCAGCCTCGCTGTCGATCTGAACCGGTTGCACGTCTTCGACGTGGAGACCGGCGAAACGCTGATCTGGTAACGCGGAACTCTGAATGAAACCGGCTTCCTTCACCTATCATCGTCCGGGCAGCGTCGCAGAGGCTCTGAAAATCCTGGCGCGGTACGGCGAAGGCGCCAAGCTTCTGGCCGGTGGGCAAAGCCTGGGACCGATGCTGAACATGCGTCTGGCCCGTCCGGAACATCTGGTGGACCTGAACGATCTGATAGAACTGGACTACGTTCGGGAAGTGTCCGGCATGATCGAGATCGGCGCGCTGACGCGGCATCACCGTCTGGCCTCGAGCGCGGAGTTGAAATGGTCGTGTCCCCTGCTGTCACAGGCGGCCGCGACCATCGGCCACTACGCGATCCGGCAGCGCGGCACGGTTGCCGGTAGTCTGGTGCATGCCGATCCGGCGGCGCAGATACCGCTGATCGCGGTGACGCTCGGCGCAGAGGTCGTCGTGCAGTCCTCCAAGGGATCGCGTGTCGTTCCCGCGGCCGATTTCCTGCAATCCATCATGACCGTCGATCTGAAAGAGGCCGAGATGGTGACGGGGCTCCGTTTCCCGATGCAGGGTCCCGATGAAGGCTGGGCCTTCGAGATTTTCAGCCGCCGCCACGGCGATTTCGCCATGGCGAGCGTCGCCGCGACCCTGTCCCTGGACGGCAGTGGCGTGCTTTCGGCGCTGAGGCTCGGGCTGGGCGGCGTTGGGCCGGTTCCCCTGCGGATGCAGGAAATCGAGGCCGGGGCGCTGGGTGCCGTGCTGGACGATGCATTGATAAAGCGACTGGCGCGTCAGGCGGCGGATGCGATCGAACCCGAAGAGGATGCTCTGGTTCCCGCTGTTTTCCGGAAAGAACTCATCGAGACGCTGACGGCGCGCGCGCTCCGCCATGCCGTCAGCAAAACGGGGCGGGTGCAATGACAACAGCCGAAGCCAAATCCGTTTCAATCGTGGTCAACGATGAAACATATGATCTGATGCTGGACCCCCGACGGCTTCTGTCCGATGTTCTGCGCGAGGATTTGCACCTGACGGGCACGCATGTCGGTTGCGAACACGGCGTCTGCGGAGCCTGTACCATCCTTATCGACGGCCGTCCGGCGCGCGCCTGCCTGACATTCGCGGTGCAGATGGAGGGCCATGAGGTCACGACGATCGAAGCGGTGTCCGACGGGGCTGAACTCACGCCGCTGCAACAGGCGTTGCATCAGGAGCACGGGCTTCAATGCGGTTTCTGCACGGCCGGGATCATCATGACCTTCGAAGCTTACCTTCAAGAGAACCCCGATCCGTCGGAGGCCGAGATCCGCGATGTCTTGTCCGGCAACCTTTGCCGTTGCACCGGCTACCAGAACATCGTTTCCGCCGTGTCCAAGGCGGCTGCGGTCATGCGCGAGAGGGGGCGGGAATGACCGGTGACACCACATTCTCGCACATCGGGAAACCGCTGCTGCGCAGAGAGGACCGCCGGTTTCTGACCGGGCGGGGCCGTTACCTCGACGACATCGTTCTGCCGGGCACGCTGCACGTCTGTTTCGTGCGCTCGCCGCACGCGCATGCGCGGATCATCGGGATCGATGCGGAGGAGGCGCGCGCGCTTCCCGGTGTCATCGGCGTCTTTACGGGCCGCGATCTGGCGGAATGGACCGCGCCCTTGCGGCTCGCCCCGCCGATCGAGGGGCTGCATCCGGTCGAGATGACCACCCTGCCAATTCACAAGGTGCGGTTCCACGGCGACCCCGTGGCCTGCGTCGTGGCGGCTGACCGCTATATCGCTGAGGATGCCGCCGAACTGGTATCGGTGGACTACGAGGTTCTGGACGCCGTGGTCAGCGCGGATGCGGCCCTGTCGCAGGGCGCGGTGCTGGTCGATGACAGCCTGCCCGACAACCTGGTTTCGCATCAGTCCTTCAGCAGTGGCGATGTCGCGGCGCGGCGGGCCGAGGCCGACCGCACTGTTGAGGCGAAATTCCAGTTGCACAGGCACACCCATGTCCCGCTGGAGACGCGGGGATGCATGGCCGACTGGGACGCGGGACGCGAACATCTGACGATGCATATCGGAACCCAGGTGCCGCACCCTTTGCGCAGCCAGCTTGCGGCAAGGCTGCGGCTGGAAGAAACCGCCGTCACGGTCATCAGCCCCGATGTTGGCGGCGGCTTCGGCCAGAAGATTGCGCTGTATCGCGAAGAACTGACCGTCGCCGCTCTGTCGCGCCACCTGCGCCGTCCGGTGCGCTGGCGGGAAGACCGGCTGGAAAACCTGACATCGGCCAGCCACGCGCGCGAAACTCTGTGCCGGACACGGACATCCGTTCGGGCGGACGGGCGGATACTCGGGCTTGAACTGGAGCTGACCGAGGATTTCGGGGCCTATTGTTTCTATCCCGCGAACTATATGGCGCGGGTCATCGCGATGATCCTGACCGGTCCCTATCGCATTTCCGATTATGCCTTCGACGTTAAGGTGGTCCTGACCAACAAATGCGGCAACGGGCCGATGCGTGCGCCGATGGCGATCACGAGCTGGGTCATGGATGGCACCATCGATGCGGTCGCGCGCGAACTGGGGCTGGACCCGTTGGAAGTGCGGCGTATCAATGCGCTGCGCCAGCAGGATCTGCCCTTCACCATGCCGACAGGCGAAGTGCTGGAGGATGTGACCCCGCTGGAAACGCTCGAGGCCGCAGCGAAGGCCATCGACGTGGAAGATTTCCGCGCACGGCAGGCGCAGGCCCGCGAGCAGGGCCGATATCTGGGGCTTGGCATCTGCACGGTCGTTGAATCGACGACCTATGGGTCGGAATTCTACAAGGCCGCCGGTATTCCCGGTTCGGGCCATGAGGCCGCCTGGGTGCGGATCGAGCCGAGCGGGGCCGTCAACGCGTCGGTCGGGCTTATGGGCACGGGGCAGGGCTATGAAACACCACTGGCTCAGGCGGTGGCAGAGGGCCTTGGCGTTCCGCCCGAGGTCGTGAAGGTCCACATGGGCAATACCGACATAGCACCCTATGGCATGGGCAGCCGCGGCGGCCGCGGGGCCACGGCGGGCGGAGGCACCCTGTTTCTCTGCGCGCAGAAAGCGCAGAAGCACGTGCTGGAAATTGCGGTCGGAATGCTGAACCTCAACGATGCGCGCGGGCTTCGGCTGAAAGACGGCATCGTGGAGCGCATGATCGACGGCGCCTGGGTCGACACGGGTATCTCGCTCGCCGATGTGGCGCGGCGGGCCTATCTGGACCCGACCGCGCTGCCCGAAGGCGTTTCGCCGGGGCTGGACATATCCTACACTTACGATCCGCCGCCGATGACATATTCCAACGCCACGCATGTCTGCGAGGTGGAAGTGGAAGCGGATACAGGTCGGGTGAGCATCGCCCGCTACATCGTGGCGGAGGATTGCGGCACGGTCCTGAACCCGCTGGTCGTGCGCGGCCAGCAGCAGGGCGCGGTCGCAATGGGGCTGAGCGGCGCGCTGTTCGAAGAGGTGGTCTATGACGAGAGCGGACAGAACCTGACCGCAACGCTCGCCGATTACCTTGTGGCGACGAGTTGCGAGCTGCCCAGTATCGAAATCATCGAGATGAATACGCCCAACAAGCGCACTCCCGCAGGTATCAAGGGCATGGCCGAGGGCGGGATCATGGGGGCGATCGGGAGCATCGCCAATGCCGTCAACGACGCCTTGGAGCCCTTCGGCGTCGCGCTTGAAAAACTGCCGTTGACGCCGCAGTCCCTTCGGGCGCTGATGCGCGAAAAAGATCAAGTTACAGAAACAGTTACAGAAGTCAGGACAGGTAAAGAATGAACATTTCAGTTGCAAACACAAAGGTCGGTTTCATCGGTCTGGGCATCATGGGCAACAGCATGGCCGGGCATATATTGGACGCCGGATACGATCTGTATGTTTTCAACCGGACCCGCGCCAAGGCCGATGACCTGGTGTCGCGCGGCGCGGCCTGGAAGGACAGCCCCGGCGATGTCGCGGAGGTGTGCGACGTTGTCATCACCATCGTTGGTTATCCCGCCGATGTAGAGGCGGTCTACCTCGGCGACGGCGGTATCGTCGCGCGCGCCAAGGATGGCGCCGTGCTGATCGACATGACCACGTCGAGCCCCGATCTGGCGTCGCGGATCGCCAAAGAAGCCGCCGCGCGGGGCCTGTCGGCGCTGGACGCGCCGGTTTCGGGCGGCGATGTGGGCGCGCGCGCCGGCAGCCTTGCGATCATGGTCGGAGGTGAAGAGGCCCCCTACAAGGCCGTCTTGCCTCTGTTCGAAGCGATGGGCAAGAATATCGCCCATATGGGCGGCCCCGGTGCCGGGCAGCACACCAAGATGGCCAACCAGATCGCCATCGCCTCGACCATGATGGCGGTGTGCGAGAGCCTCTATTATGCGCAGTCGGCGGGCCTGAAGCTGGGAACCCTGCTGGACGTGATCGGAACCGGAGCGGCCTCCAGCTTCCTTCTGAACGGATTGGGCCGCAAGATCGTGGAGCAGGACTATGCGCCCGGTTTCTTCGTCCACCACTTCGTCAAGGATATGACCATTGCCTTGGCCGAGGCGGAACGTATGAATATCGACTTGCCCGGCCTGTCTCTCGCCCGTTCCCTCTATCAGAAACTGGTTGACGGTGGCTTCGGCGAAGAGGGAACCCAGGCTTTGTACAGGGTCTATAACGGCCTGACTGGCGGTGAGCATGCGATTTGAAGGTGACACTCTTATCCCCGCAGATCCCGATGCGGTCTGGGAAGGGCTGAACGATCCGGCGGTGCTGCAACGCGCCATCCCCGGATGCACGGCCATGGAACGGACCGGCGATACCGAGTTTACCGCCACGGTTGTGGCCCGTGTCGGGCCGGTTTCCGCGACCTTCAAGGGCAAGGTGGAACTAGCCGACCTGAACCCGCCGGTCTCTTATACGTTGCGCGGTCGCGGGCAGGGCGGCCCTGCCGGTTTTGCCAAGGGGCAAGCGCAGATTGCGCTGGCGCCCGAAGGTGACGGAACGCGCCTGACCTATATCGCCGACGTGGACGTGGGTGGCAAGCTGGCCAGCGTCGGCGGGCGTCTGATACAGGGCGTCGCGCGCAAGAACGCCGACGAGTTCTTCGCCGCTTTTTCCCGCGTTCTGACGGGCGAGGCTCCGACGGAGGCTGCCGCGGTCGCGGGTGGCGAGGCCGCTGCTGGTGCGAAAACCGGCGTTGGTGTATACAGAGGGCACATTCCGCTAATCGACAGGGTGGCCTGGCTGATCGTGGGAATCGCGCTCGGCGTCGCCGCGACCTTGTACTTCGGATGAAAAAAATGACGGTTTCGCAAGATATCCTGGAAATGGTTCCTGAACTGACCAAGTGGCGGCACGATCTGCATGCCCATCCGGAAACGGCCTTTGAGGAACATCGGACGGCGGCCTTCATCGCGGACGAGTTGCGCAAGATGGGGCTGGAGGTGCATGAGGGCATCGGTTGGACCGGCGTCGTCGGCGTTCTGCGAAACGGCGACGGATGGACGGTCGGATTGCGCGCGGATATCGACGCATTGAATATTCAAGAGACGACGGGACTGCCCTATGCTTCCGGCATTCCGGGAAAAATGCATGCCTGCGGCCATGACGGCCACACCACGATGCTGCTGGGCGCGGCGCGGCGGATGGCTGGGAATCCTCCGGGCAAAGGGACCGTGGTCTTCATCTTTCAGCCCGCCGAAGAAAACGAAGGCGGCGCCCGCGTCATGATGCAGGAGGGTCTGTTCGACCGGTTCCCCGTGGACCGGTTGTTCGCGCTGCATAACTGGCCCGGCCTGGCCGAGGGCCAGTTCGCCGTTCACTCGGGTCCCGTCATGGCGGCCCTCGACACGTTCGAGTTGCGCCTGACGGGCAAAGGCAGCCATGCCGCGATGCCGCATCAGGGCATTGATCCGATCACGCTGGCGGCCCAGATCCAGAACGGCTGGCAGACGATTGTCAGCCGGATGGTCGATCCGACCGATGCGGCTGTGATCTCGATCACCCAGATGATTGCCGGCGACACGCTGAACGTGATCCCCGAACTGGCCATTCTGCGCGGCACCGTGCGATCGCTGCTGCCCGCGACACAGGATATGCTGGAGGCAGAGATGGGCCACCGCGCGCGGTATATCGCCCAAGCCTACCACGCAAAGGCCGAGTTCGAATATCAGAGGCGCTATCCGGCGACGATCAATGCCGAACCCGCCACGGAACTGGCGCTTGCGGCGGCCCGCGCCATCGCGGGAGACGACGCTGTGAGGACGGATTTGACGCCGAGCATGGGGGCCGAGGACTTTGCCTTCATGATGAAAGACATCCCGGGGGCCTATATTTGGATTGGTAACGGGCCTTCTGGCAATGGCCGCAACCTGCACAGCCCGAACTATCAGTTCAACGACGCGATCATTCCTCTGGGCGTGCAGTACTTCTGCGAGGTTGCCAAGAGGGCGTTGGATGCGCGCAACGTCGAATAGGCGGAGCGGGTTTTTGGGGTGGAACGGACTTGAGCCTTGGAATCGGGCGGGGTGTTCTGCGAAAGGTCGCAGCCCCCGCGAAGGCTTAGTCCCGGCTCGCGCCGCCGCGGGAAGAGGCGAATCCCGCGCAAACGCCCGGGCACAGTTTTTCGATTTCAGCCAAAGTTGTCTTGCGGCCCGACATGTCGAAGGCAGAGACCCCGTGGTCGTTTTCCATCAGCACGAAAACGGGGAGCTTGCCTCCGGTGAAAGAGGCAGCGTTCCGGGACCCTTGCGGCACGATGAAGGTTTGCGAGACAACCGCGAACCGCATTTGGCCCACGTTTACGGCCAAGTCCAGAACGCAGGTCATCGGAACGGCCCGATGATGCGCCATCCGAACCGCAGGAATGGCAGCGCGAGGGTTATCGGCGTCACACTGATCCGGGCATCCAGCGCGGCCTTCAGCACGCTTCGGTCAAAGACCGGACGTATCGAAACGGCACCGCGGCGCGGACAGCCATAGATCAGCGGTGTCAGCAAGCCGTAGACAAAGCCCGTGTCGGCCGGATCGCCCAGCCCGAATTCGGCATCCAGCGACAATGACCGCACCCGGATACATCGCAGAAGGCCCGCAATCAAATCGGGCACAGCCAAAGCCGCGCGGGGGCCGCGCCCTGCCCACCGTCGCTTCCGTTTCCTTGACTTCGGAGCTTTGGCCGAACCGGCTTCTTTTTCGGGTTTTTCAACGCGCTTCCTACTGCTATCGGCCAAGGGCAACGGTGGTCCCGCCCCGCCGAGCGGACGGGCCACGACACGGAAGTTCGTTTTGCCGTCTTTTCTGAGCCATATATCGAACTGCACCGGCGTCGCTAGTACGGCCAAGAGCAACAGGAACAGGATCGCAAGCGCCGACAGTAGGATGGCAATTACCGCGGACATGCCCGCCGGATCAGGATTTGGCTTCGGACTTGCCGCCGCGTTTCGGGGCCTTTTCCAGAACCTTGCTGGCGGTTTCTCCGATGACTTCGGCAAATGTCGTCATGGCGCCCTGAACCGCTTCGACCCGTGCACCGTTGCTGTCGATGATGATCGCACCCAACGGTTTGATGCCGCCGCCGCCGCCGGTGCCGCCCCCGTCGCCGGTTTTCGCGCCCGTCGTGCCGCCAGCGCCAAATCCGAATCCGTAACTTACAATCGGGATTACCGTTGATCCATTGCGCTCGATCGGGTCGCCGAGCACGTTCTTTGCGATCAGCAACCGGTCGAGCTCTTCCACCGTGCTTTTCAAAAGGCGTTCTACATCTTCCATGTGGTCCTCCTGGAATACTGATTATGGCAATGAGGCATGGATATATCGGGCCAAGGCAGCGCGCGTTGATTTGAATCAAGATGGCGGACCCAAAGCGAGATGGCAGTTGAAAAAGCGGTGGGCCGGAGGTGATGAACCGTCTGGAGGCGGCCAGCGGCGCGCCTGCGTTTTCCATTTGTAGCGGTTCCGGTGCGCGTTATACTGCCCTTCGTGCCGGAGCCTGTGATCCGGCCACTAAATTTTTGGGGTATCGAAATGAAAACCGCCATCGCAACCGTCTCGATTTCCGGCAATCTGCGGGAAAAACTTTCCGCCATCGCCAAGGCCGGTTTCGACGGGATCGAGATTTTCGAGCAGGATTTCATCGCCGATACCGGCAGTCCGCGCGAAATCGGCGATATGATCCGCGATCACGGGCTGGAAATCATGCTGTTTCAGCCGTTCCGCGAGTTCGAGGGGCTGCCGGAGGCGATGCGGCGCAAGGCCTTTGACCGGGCCGAACGCAAGTTTGACCTGATGCAGGAACTGGGAACCGATCTGGTTCTGGTGTGCTCGAACGTCTCGCCGCATGCGTTGGGCGGGATCGACAGGGCGGCAGCCGATTTCAGCGAACTCGGCGACAGGGCGGCGAAACGCGGTCTCCGGGTCGGCTTCGAGGCGCTGGCCTGGGGGCGCCACATCAACGATCACCGCGACGCGTGGGAGGTGGTGCGGCGCGCCGACCACCCGAACATCGGCCTTATTGTCGATAGTTTTCATACGCTTGCCAGAAAAATCGATCCGGAAACGATCCGACGCATCCCTGGGGACAAGATATTCTTCGTGCAGCTTGCCGATGCGCCGCTGATCGATATGGATCTGCTCTATTGGTCGCGCCATTTCCGCAATATGCCGGGCGAAGGCGACCTGAACCTGCTCGGATTCATGCGTGCGGTTGCCGCGACCGGCTATGACGGGCCGCTGTCGCTGGAGATTTTCAACGACCAGTTTCGCGGTGGTAGCCCGACCGGCCTTGCCAAGGACGGGCACCGGTCGCTGGTCTATCTGATGGACAGGGTAAGGCGGGCCGAACCGGAGTTGGCGCTGGACCTTCCGGACATACCGGACCGGATGACCGTGGAAGGCGTCGAATTTATCGAGTTTGCAAGTCAGGGCGAAGAAGCGGACAAGATCGCGGAAATCCTGCGCGTCATGGGTTTCCGGCATGTCGGGAACCACAAAGCCAAGAAGGTCGCTCTGTGGCGGCAGGGCAATATCAACGTCGTCATCAATACCGAGACCACGGGTTTTGCGCATTCGGCGTATCTGACGCATGGCACCAGTGTCTGCGATATCGGGCTCAAGGTTCCGGACGCAGGCAAAACCGCGGAGCGGGCAAAGGCGCTTGGTGCGACGCTGTTCGAACAGGCTGTCGGGCCGGGCGAACTGGATATTCCGGCAATCCGCAGCGTCGGCGGATCGGTGATGCATTTCATCGATGACGCCAGCGGGCTGTCGAAAGTCTGGGAAGTGGAATTCGAACCCGTCGCGGACGGGTCGGATGCAGTGGAGGCCGGCCTGATGCGGGTGGACCACATTGCCGAGACCATGAATTATGACGAAATGCTGAGCTGGTCGCTGTTTTACAGCGCGATTTTCAACATGGAGAAATCCCCGATGTTCGACGTGATCGATCCCGACGGCCTGGTGCACAGTCAGGCGGTCGAGGCCCCTGACGGCCGGTTCCGCATGACGCTGAACGGGGCCGAAACCCACCGCACGCTGGCCGGGCATTTTCTGGCCGACAGTTTCGGGTCCGCCGTTCAGCATATCGCCTTTGTGACCGAGGATATTTTTGCCTCTGCCCGGGCGATGGCCAAGCTCGGTTTCGAGCCTCTGCCGATGCCGCGGAATTACTATGACGATCTGGCCGCCCGTTTCGAGATGGCGCCGGATTTGCTGGCCCGAATGAAGGAGCTTCAGGTCCTTTATGACGAGGACGAGAACGGCGCTTTCTTTCAATACTACAGCAAACCCTACGGCGACGGCCTGTTTTTCGAGATTGTGCAGCGCCGGAATGGCTACAATGGCTATGGCGCGCCCAACGCCCCGTTCCGCATCGCGGCGCAAAAGCGGCTGATGCGCCAAAAGGGGATGCCCAGACTGTAAGCGCCCGGAACCGCGGTTTCGGGACTTGCTTCTGCCGCTTTCAGTTAGCGGCGGTTTGCAGCGGCCGCGGGCGAGTGCGACGAAGGCGATTCGCCCCAAAACGGATTGAAGACTTGGGTGGCCGAGCCATTTCGACCGGGTGGAGTATCGCAAACGGCCGTTTGATGCGCTGCGGTCGATACGCACGCTCTTGTGGTCTGACGTCTGTCACGCGCAATACCTTGTTGCGAGCATTAAAAAGCCCCGGAGGCCTGTGACCTCCGGGGCTTGTGACTAAAATTACTACCTAAAATACCGAACTCCGCCACCAATCAGGATCATGGCAGCGCCATTCTTAAAAAGGTTAACACATAAAAATTCCAAATGGAACATTTTATCATTGTGATAATTTATCGCCAAAAATTTTCGCGAAATCCGTAAAGGGATGAGCAAAAAGACTGGAAACGGTAGGCGTAAAAGGTTAAAATGATTAACATGGATAAATTAAGTTCAATTTTTCGCCTTCGCGAAGTTCTTCGCCAAATGGAGCAAGACGTAGGGCTTGACGGTTTGAGTGCCGCCGAGCGGGACGTGTTCCTTGCGGCTCACAGCCTGACGTCTGCGAAAGCGGATATCGTCAAATCGGTTCAGATTCGCAGCCACGACCTTGTGAGGCCGATGGCGCAGGCAACCTACCATCGGGCCTTGAGGGCGCTGCTGAAGTCGGGGCTTCTCGAAAGGGCCGGCGATTCGAAGGCGAAAATGTATGTCGTGCGCAGTGATTTGGTGAGTAGGTAGAATCATAACTTCAATGCATCGCCTGAAAGCCGGTTGTTGCGGAATGCTTGCAGAGCTTTTCCGTTATTGAATTGCGCTCGAACGAATGAGAAAATCGGGGACGGACACGCATTGAGCAAAATTCAGTATTTTCTGATAATTACGTCAATATATGTCCTCTGTCACGGCCTGACGGCGTTAATCGTAACTCCGGTACAAGAAAAATTTCTCTCTGATATCACAGTGTTTGCAAGTCTGATCTATCTTCCGCATGGGGTTCGCGTTCTGGCGACCTGGCTTTGGGGGTGGAAGGCAATTTTCCCCCTATATGTCGGATCATGGATCTCTGCATTCGTCTTTAATCCGGCGGATTTCAAGGCGTTGACCGAAGGTGCCATGTATTTTTCGTTCGCAGTGGGGAGCATCTCTGCGTTTTTGGCCTTCGAAATTATGAGGCTGACGGGACGCAACCTCTATGCCGTGAAGGATCGCGAAATGAACTGGAAGTGCCTTCTGATAATCGGGGCCGTCGCGTCGATCGTCAATTCCGTTGGCAATTCCATCGTCTATTCCGGCGTGATACTGCCCGACCACGCGCTCTCGGTCTTCGTGACCTACGCTGTCGGAGATATGATTGGATTGTTTGTCAGCATGCTTGGTCTGATGTTGATATTCCGTTGGCTGAGATTGTATCAAGAGGCAAGCTGAGCGCGTATCCGCTTTCAGGAAAACGCCCACAGTCGACCGGGCCCCTGACAAGGCCGGGGCGGGATCTGACCGGACACCGCAGTTTAGGTCGCGATCCGCTGGTCCATCACTTTTTCTGATAAGTGCCTACGACCTGCGCTTCCTCCAAAACGTGGCCTTCCATTGCGGATTTCAGTTCGGCCCGCGTGGGCGTGCCAAGCTTATCCAGAACAACGTCCAGCGCATAAAGCTTGTGAAAGTAGCGGTGCCGCCCGATCGGAGGGCAGGGACCGCCATAATTCGCGCGCTTCCAATCGTTGAGTCCGAGCTGGCACCCTTCGGGATACCCGTTGCGATCGGCATCCTCGGGCAATGATCCGGTATCGGCGGGCAGGTTGAAAACGACCCAGTGGACCCATGTCCTGACGGGCGCTTCGGGATCGGGCGCGTCCGGGTCCTCGACGATCAGAACCAGGCTTCGGGTTCCGTCCGGCACGCCCCGCCAGGCCAGCGGAGGCGATATGTCATCGCCCTGACAGGTGTATTTTACCGGCATCTCGCCGCCATCGATAAAGGCTGATGATCTGAGGGTAAGGGCGATAGTCATGTTCCTTCAATCAATTCAGTCACTATTCGGCTCCAGAGTAATCGCTGAGGCGTGAATTGTCAGATGGAAATGCGTTGCCGGGCCTTTGACCCTGATTGCGGGCGGATTTACGCCGCCGTGATATCAAAGAGGACATATGCCGCCATGAACATAACGGCGAGCGAACCGATGGTGTAGAATGTCGCCCGGACCTCGTGGGTTTGCTTGGTCACATAGGCCGCCGCATGAAGCATCCGCGCCAGAACAAAGCCGTACATGAGGATTTGCGCCAGGATCAGCGAAGGATCGACCGCGACAAAGAGCAGACCGACCGCAAGAAAGGCCGGAATATTCTCCAGGTCATTGCGGTGCATGCGGCGCGACCTGTCGACGTAGTCGTTAAGCTCGAGCTGTTCGGGACGCGGGTTCTTGTTGATAAGGCCGACTTGCAGGTCTTCGGGGCTCGCGAGGCCCGAGTCGCTCTTCAGCATCCGGTAGACGGTCATCCAGCCTTGACCCATGATTTTCAGAACCATGATCGATGCGGCGATTGCATAAGTGGCGAATACTGGGTTTTCGATGTTCAGGAGTTCCATTTCTTACCTCATGTGTTTGTATTGACTTAATTTATCATGCGTGATCGGCGGGGCGGGCAGGCGGCCTTTGCCAGCCTCGCGGATACAGGCTGGGCAGAAGACTCCACCTTGGGGCAATGCCGGCGTTTTGGGAAACCTTCAGGGTTCGGCCTTCCGGACTTCCACTCTTCTTAATTTCAGGCTACAGTGGTGTCGATGAATAACCTAAAGCGCAACGTGTCCCGTTGTCAATAATTGATTGAACACATATGTCCGACGAAAAGAGAAGCTACAAAAAACAAAAGCGCGCCGAATTGGAGGAGCAGACGCATCTGCGGATAACCGAGAGCGCCGTGCAGCTTCACGGAACGCTCGGCCCTTTGAAAACGACCATAAGCGCAATCGCCGAACATGCCGGCGTCAGGCGGTCGACGGTCTATCGGCATTTTCCGGACGACGAGGCACTCTACACCGCCTGCTCCTCGCACTGGCTGGGACGCAATCCTTTTCCGGACCCGGCATCCTGGCTCTCGATCGAAGACATTGAAGAGCGCCGCATGACCGCGTTTCTTGAATTGTACGGATATTACCGCCGCAACACGGACATGCTCCGGAATATCCTGCGCGACGAAAAAGAGATTCCGGCGCTGCAGAAGGTGCTTGCCGGATACCATGGTTATCTGGGGCAGGTGAAAGGCTTGCTGACGGAAGGGGCCCGGCAGAGCAATGCATCGCTTGCTTCCGCGGCCATCGGCCATGCCCTCGCATTCTCGAGTTGGAGCTCCATGGCGCTGGAGGAGGGACTGGACGATCACCAGTGCGCAACGCTCATGTGCGCCTTGGCGAGCAGTGCGGACGGGAGGCGGTAACGTCCTGCTCGCCGGTTTGGCGGGGCGCAAAATCTCGCGCGGCAAAACGGAGTTGCCACGGATTTCATTCTTCCCCGATAAATTTTATCCGGTTGGACCACGGACCGGTCTTGCTCTAACAGTCAATCATCGAACAAATCACCGGGTTTGCTGCGCCTGCCGGCGCGGCGGCAGGGTTCTTTTGGAAAAATACGAATAAGGAACGGCAGAATGAAACTATTATCGCTCAAGGGTGAAGGGATCGGCCCGGAGATCGTGTCGGCAACCGAGCGGGTGCTGAAAGCTGCTGACAGCCTGTTCGAACTGGATCTGAGCTTTGAGGTCGAGGTGGTCGGTTTCGATGCCCTGGCTGCAGATGGCTCCACCATTCCCGATCGGGTAATTGACGCGGCTTTGGCGGCCGACGGTATCATCCTCGGGCCGGTTTCGCACAATGACTATCCGCCGGTGTCGGAGGGCGGGCTGAACCCGTCCGGGACACTGCGCAAAAAGCTCGACCTGTATGCAAATATCCGTCCCGCGGTCACGCGCCAAGGCATAGCGCCGCCTTGCGGGAAGGCTTTCGAACTGGTCGTCGTGCGCGAGAACACCGAAGGTTTCTATGCCGACCGGAACATGGAGAGCGGCCCGGGCGAGTTCATGCCGGATCCGGACATGGCGCTGTCCCTTCGCAAAGTCACCCGTCATGCGTCGCGGCGGATCGCCCAGGCTGCATTTGATCTGGCCGCCATGCGGCCCGCGCGCCACGTGACCGCCGTGCACAAGGCGAATGTGCTGCGCTTGTCGGATGGCCTGTTCCTCGAGGAAACCCGGGCCGTGGCGGCGCAGTTTCCCGACATTCGGTATGACGAGGTTCTGGTGGATGCGATGGCCGCGCATCTGGTGCGGGACGCGTCGCGCTACGACACGATCGTGACCACGAACATGTACGGCGATATTCTGTCCGACCTCGCCTCGGAACTGTCGGGCAGCCTTGGGCTTGCGGCCTCGCTTAACGCCGGAAGTTCGCGGGCGATGGCGCAGGC
>JBFIHV010000021.1:0-15479 GCA_041601595.1 Amylibacter sp.
CATCAAGCACCTGTCCCGCAAGGATTCCAAGGTTCTGGGCATGGTCGGCGCAGGGCACCAGTCGGCCTTCCAGATGCGGTCGGCCGTGATGCAGCGGGACTTCGAAAAGGTCATCGGCTGGAATTTTCATCCCGAAATGTTGTCGCGTCTGGAGGAAACGGCGACGGAGCTTGGCCTGCCGTTCGAGGCGGTCGATCTGGACCGCCTGGGTGCCGAGTCGGATGTCATCATCACGATCACCTCGTCCTTCGATCCCATCCTCATGGACGCCCAGATCAAGGGCGGCACCCATCTGGCCTGTATGGGCACCGATACCAAGGGCAAGCAGGAGGTCGATGCGGCGCTGCTGGCGCGGGCCACTGTCTTTACCGACGAGATCGCGCAGTCGATAACAATCGGTGAAGCCCAGCATGCGGTGGCGCAAGGTCTGATCGGCGAAGGTGATATCACCGAGATCGGCGCTGTGATCAACGGCACGGCCACGGGGCGTACCTCAAATGATCAGATCACCCTGTTTGACGGCACCGGCGTCGGGCTTCAGGATCTGGCGGTCGCCTCGGCGGCGGTCGAGCTGGCGGTGAAGGCCGGTGTTGCCATCGAAGTCGATATGTAAGGTTTTTGCCGCCCCGCGCGGGGTGACCGAAATCCGCACAAATGCAGTTCAGCCCGGACATCGCGCCGGGCTGCACCTTTTTCGGACTAGTCTGCGTGATGTCCCGCCATGCCGCCCGAGATTTCCTCGGTCGACTCGTCCGGCAGGTGATCCGGGAGGATCAGGTTAAGGATGATCGCCAGAAACGCGGCAGGCAGCAGGCCGGAAGTCAGCAGTATGCTGGCCGTGGCCGGCAGATGTTGCAGCGCGGAGGGCTCCAGTTGCAGGCCGAGTCCGATGGACAGAGACACGGCAAAGATCACCAGGTTGCGCTTGTTCCAGTCGACATCCGACAGCATCGAGATACCGGCCGCCGCGACCATGCCGAACATCACGATGACGCCGCCGCCCAGAACCTGGATCGGAACCGTCGAGATGATCGCGCCGACTTTCGGCACCAGTCCGGCGATGATCAGGAAGATCGCGCCGCATGTGACCACGTGGCGGCTCATCACGCCGGTAATGGCGATCAGGCCGACGTTCTGGCTGAAGGAGGTGTTGGGCAGGCTTCCGAACATGCCTGCTACCGCTGTTCCCAGACCGTCGGCATAGGTCGCGCCCGTGATTTCATCGGCGGTGGCTTCGCGCCCCGCGCCGCCTTTGGTGATGCCCGAGACGTCGCCGACCGTTTCAATTGCCGAGACAACCGCCATCAGGCAGAATCCGATGACCGCCGCGAGGCTGAATTCGAAACCGAAGTGGAACGGGGTCGGGACGGAAAAGCTTGCGGCGCGGGCGACATTGGCGAAATTCACCATGCCCATGAAATAGGCGACGACGTAGCCGACGATCAGGCCGATCAGGACGGCGGCGATCGACAGCATCCCGCGGGTGAAGAACTTGACGCCGAGCGTGACGACGATCACCACCAGCGCCACGAACCAGCTTTGCAGGCTGCCGAAGGCCGGTGTGCCCATGGCCGGAACGCCGCCGGCCGCATACTGGATGCCGACGCGTACCAGCGCCAGACCGATCATCATAACGACCAGACCGGTTACCAGCGGCGGCAGCGCAAAACGCAGCTTGCCGATGAACGTACCGAGAAAGGCGTGAAACAGGCCGCCGACAAAGACGCCGGTGAACAGTGCGGGCATGGCGTCGACGCCTTTGCCCGCAACCAGCGGGATCATGATCGGCAGAAAGGCAAAGCTGGTGCCCTGCACGATTGGCAGGCGCGCGCCGACCGGGCCGAAGCCGATGGTCTGGAACAGGGTCGCGACGCCGGCGAACAGCATCGCCATCTGGATCATGTAGATCATCTGCGGGAAGTCGGGCGAGTTGGAGCCGAACCCGAAACCGGCGGCGCCGGCGACGATGATGGCCGGCGTGACGTTCGATACGAACATCGCCAGAACGTGCTGGATACCGAGCGGAACCGCCATCGAAAGTGGCGGGGTGTAGTCGGGATCGCGGAGCTGTTCCGGCGTTCCCACAAAAGCATTATTTGACATGTTTCATTCCTCTTATCTGTTGTTTTTATATTATTTTCTTTTCCTTGCTTTTCCCGAAGGGATCCCATTCGGCGCCATCAAACAACCTCGTATGGCGTATCGAACCAGTGCTCCTCCAGATTATTCCCGTCGCCGACACGGTCGACCACGGCGAAATACTGCGTTCCCCCGGTGACGGGCGTCAATACCCCGTGCCAGGTTCCCTTATGATAATTCACGCCCTGCCCAGCTTTTGTCATGAATGCCTTGAGATTGCGCGGCTTGCCGTTGTCGTCCTCCGCCACGACCACCAGAAACGGGTTGTCCGAGAGCGGCAGAAAGGCCTGGCTGCCCAGCGGGTGGCGTTCGACCAGTTCCAGCGCCAGGGGCAATGTGTAGCTCTGGCATTCGAAGACGCTGATCCCAACCCGGCCGTCCGAAAAATCCATCTGCGCCAGATCGTGGTGACGGCCGCACTTGCCCTGATTGATCATCATCGTGGGCTTTTCACCGGCTTCGATGATGTCACCGAAAGGGGCGAAAGCCTTTTGCGTCAGGGGTTCGATCTTGATCTTGCGGGGCATGGCGTCCGTGGCTCCGTCCGTCACGGCAAGCTGCCGGAAAAGCCGAGCTTGGCGTGGCGGTTGACGTCCTTGTACAGCAGGTAGCGGAACGGAACCGGCCCGCCGGCATAGCAGGCCTGCGGGCAGAAGGCGCGCAGCCACATGAAATCGCCGGCCTCGACCTCGACCCAGTCGGAATTCAGCTTGTAGACTGCCTTGCCTTGCAGGACGTAGAGCCCGTGTTCCATGACATGGGTTTCCTCGAACGGGATCAGGCCGCCCGGCTGGATCGTCACCACGGTGACATGCATGTCGTGGCGCAGATCCTCGGGGTCGACGAAGCGGGTGGTGGCCCATTTACCGTCCGTATCGGGCATGGCGTTTGGCTTGATGTCCTTTTCGTTGAGCACCAGCGGATCCGGCGCATCGAGCCCCTCGACAGGTTCAAAGGATTTGCGGATCCAGTGGAACCGGACGGGTTCATTGCCGGTGTTTGCCATTGTCCAGCCGCTGGAGGGCGGCAGATAGGCATAACCGCCTTCGGTCATCCTGTGGGTCTTTCCGGCCAGCGTCAGGGCCAGTTCGCCTTCGACCACGAACAGCACGCCCTCGGCGGTTTCGTCAGGTTCCGGTCGGGTGCTGCCGCCGCCGGGGGCGACCTCCATGATGTATTGCGAAAACGTCTCGGCAAATCCGGACAGGGGGCGTGCGATGATCCAGCAGCGGGTCTTTTCCCAGAAGGGCAGGTAGCTGGTGACGATATCGCTCATGACGCCCTTGGGGATGACGGCATAGGCCTCTGTGAAGACGGCGCGCCCTGTCATCAGGTCGGTCTGTGCGGGTAGGCCGCCGTGCGGCGCGTAATAGGTGCGTTTGGTCATTGGATCATCCGGTTCAGGGCAGAATATCTTTTAGGCGGAGTAGGGCGATGCGTTCGACCTGCTTGCAGGCGGTCGCGAATTCAGTGTCTCGATCGTTGTCGATGCGCGTTTCGAAGGCCTTCAGGATGTCGGCCTTGCCAAGCCCCTTGACCGCTATGATGAATGGAAAGCCGAATTTTTCGACATAGCGGCTGTTCAGGTCGGTAAAGGCCGCGCGCTCGTCGTCGGTCAGGGCATCCAGCCCCGCCGAGGCCTGCTCGGCGGTGGAGTCCGCGGTCAGTTTCTTGGCAGCGGCCAGTTTGCCGGCCAGATCAGGGTGCGCCGTCAGAACGTCGAGACGCTCGGCCTCGTAGGCGGAGCGGAACACACGGGCCAGCGCGCTGTGCAGGCCGATGGCGGTGTCATGCGCGGGGCCGAGTTCCCCGTCCCATGCGCGCTCTGCTATCCATGGCGAATGTTCGAAAACGCCGCCGAATTTCGCAACGAAGGTGTCCTTGTCCAGGGTCGACGGGCGGCCTTGCACGTCTTGCGCGGGGAAATGCGCTTGCCAGTGCTTGGCGATGTCTATGCGGCGGGCGAACCAGACGCCGTCGTGCGACCCGGCATATTCCAGGAACCTGCGGATCGCCTGAACCCGCCCCGGACGCCCCGCCAGACGGCAATGCAGTCCGATCGACAGCATTTTCGCTGACCCCGCCTCGCCTTCGGCATATAGCGCATCGAAGCTGTCTTTCAGATAGGTGTAGAACTGGTCGCCGGAATTGAACCCCTGCGGCGTTGCAAACCGCATGTCGTTGGTATCCAGCGTGTAGGGCACGACGAGTTGCGCCTTGTCGCCGACATGGTGCCAGTAGGGCAGGTCGTCGGCATAGGCGTCGGCGACGTAATCGAAGTCGCCTTCCTCGGTGACCAGATCGACCGTGTTGACGGAACAGCGGCCGGTGTACCAGCCGCGCGGGCGCTCGCCTGTCACTTCTGTGTGCAGCCGGATCGCCTCCATCATGTCGGTGCGCTCGTCCTCGGGCGTGTAGTCCTTGTATTCGATCCACTTCAGGCCGTGCGATGCGATTTCCCACTCTGCGGCCTGCATGGCGGCGACCTGCTCCGGTGACCGCGCCAGCGCGGTGGCCACGCCGTAGACCGTCACCGGCACGTCCATTCCGGTGAACAGACGGTGCAGCCGCCAGAACCCGGCGCGCGCGCCGTATTCATAGATCGACTCCATGTTCCAGTGGCGCTGCCCCGGCCACGCCGCCGCGCCGACGATTTCCGACAGGAACGCCTCCGAGGCCTTGTCACCGTGCAGGATGCAGTTCTCGCCGCCTTCTTCGTAGTTGATGACGAATTGCAGGGCGATCTTAGCGCCGCCGGGCCATTTCGGGTCGGGCGCATTGGCGCCGTAGCCCTGAAAATCACGTGGGTATCGTTTCAATCTTCCGGTCCTTGAACATGTTCATTTTAATGATAACCCGATCAAATCAAAAATATTGTCAAAAAAAATGCGAAAGACCTTTTCGACATTGCTGCTACCGTTTGACGCCGGTTTTCGGGATAAGCATAATGAGGACCAGGGAAAAGGACGGACCAATGGCGGCCAGTGGATATTTGACGACGCATGTGCTGGACACGGCCAGCGGCAAGCCGGCGCAGGGCATGCGGATCGACCTGTTCGAACTGGCCGGAGATGACCGCCGTTTCATCGTCAGCATGGAAACCAACGCCGACGGACGCACCGACAGCCATATCCTGCCCAAGGAAAGCTTCAGGGTGGGAACCTACGAGCTTGTGTTTCATGCCGGCGGGTATCTGGACAGACAGGGCGCGGGCAAGAGCAAGCACCGGTTTCTGGACATCATCCCGATCCGTTTTGGCATCGACGATGCGACATCACATTACCACGTGCCATTGCTGGTCTCGCCCTTCGGCTATTCGACCTATCGCGGCAGCTAGGCTGCCGGATTCGCGGTCTTGGCCAATTCGGCCTTGCAATGCTGCACCATGAAATCGATGAACAGGCGGATTTTCGGGTCTTGCAGTCGCTTGTGCGGATAGAGGCAGGACAGAAACGTCTTGGTCGGCGGCGTGTCGGGGGCCACCACCACCAGGCGACCCTCGTCGATATAGCGCGCAACTTCGAACACCGGCTTGTTGATGATGCCGCGCCCGTCCAGCGCCCAGTCGGTCAGCACGTCGCCGTCGTCCGACTCGAACGGTCCGCTGATATCGAACAGGCGCGGGCCGTCGCTGGTCTGAAGCATCCAGCGGAATTCCGTCGAGCCGGGGAAGCGGTGCATCAGGCAGTCGTGATTTCGGGTGATCAGGTCGCTGCCGGAATTCGGAAAGCCCTTGCGCTCGATATAGGCCGGAGAGGCGCAGAGCACGCGCTCGCACTCGGCAATGGAGCGCAGGCGCAGGTTTGAATCCTCGAGCGGGCCGAGGATGAAGGCGACGTCCAGCCCCTCTCCGGTCAGGTCGATCTTGCGGTCCGACATGCGCAGCCGGACGTTGATGCTGGGGTACTTTTCTTTGAACAGGGGCACGCCGGGCGCGATGAAGCGCCGTCCGACACCCAGCGGCGTGGCGACAAAGATCGAGCCGCGCGGCTGTTTTGAGATATTCGCAACCGCGGATTCCGCCTGGTTGATCGCCTCCAGGATTTTCAGCGCGCCCTCGTAAAACACCTTGCCGTGCTGGGTCGGTTGCAGGCTGCGCGTCGTGCGGTTGAACAGGCGCACGCCCAGTTGCCGTTCAAGCTCCGCGATCCGGCTGGATGCGACGGCGGGTGAAATGCGCTGATCGCGGGCGGCGGCGGACATGTTGCCCAGCTCGTACACCCGGATATAGGTCTTTATGCTGCCGACATAGGACATGGCGCCTCCGCTGTTCTCACGGCTGCATTCTATATCAATTTATTTGAAAGTGTTACATTATTATACAGATTTAAGTGCAAGTCGAAATGGGGCATCCTTCTCGCAAATTGCAGGAGAATTCTTATGTATGACTATGCGGCGATATGGGAATGGGGCGCCTTCGCGGTGCGCTGGCTTCACGTCATCACGGCGATCGCATGGATCGGATCGTCTTTCTATTTCATTGCGCTGGACCTTGGTCTGCGCAAGGTTCCGAACTTGCCGGTCGGCGCTCATGGAGAGGAATGGCAGGTCCACGGCGGCGGCTTCTACCACATCAACAAGTTTCTGGTCGCCCCCGAGGCAATGCCCGAGCATCTGACATGGTTCAAATGGGAGAGCTACGCCACATGGCTGTCTGGCGTCGCCCTGCTGTCGATGGTGTATTACGGCGGGGCCGACCTGTATCTGGTCGATCCGCAGGTTCTGGATGTCTCGCCGGTCGTCGCCATCCTGATATCTCTGGCGTCGATCGCCTTTGGATGGATTGCCTACGACTTCATCTGCAAGAGCAAGTTCGGCAATGACAATACCCGCCTCATGATCCTGCTGTATTTCATCCTCGTCGGGATGGCCTGGGGATATACGCAGGTCTTTACCGGCCGCGCTGCCTTCCTGCATCTGGGCGCCTTCACGGCCACGATCATGACGGCCAACGTGTTCTTCATCATCATGCCGAACCAGCGCATCGTCGTGGCCGACCTGAAGGCGGGACGCACGCCGGACCCGAAATACGGCAAGATCGCCAAGCAGCGGTCCACCCATAACAACTACCTGACGCTGCCGGTCATCTTTCTGATGCTGTCGAACCACAACCCCCTGGCTTTTGCGACACAGTATAACTGGGTCATCGCCAGCCTTGTGTTCCTGATGGGCGTCACCATCCGGCACTATTTCAACACCAGGCACGCCCGGGCCGGAAATCCCACGTGGACATGGATCGTCACCGCGCTGATCTTTATCCTGATCATCTGGCTGTCGACGCTGCGGACGCCTGTGGCGGAACCCGTGGACAGCGCGCAGTTGACCCCCGTCCAGCAACGTTTCGCCGACGCCGAAGGATTCAAGGTGGTCTATGATACGGTTCTGGGCCGCTGCTCGATGTGCCACGCCTCCGAACCATTCTATTCCGATGACATGCTCTGGGCGCCGAAGGGCGTCATCCTCGAAACCGAGCAGCAGGTGGCGCAACATGCGCGCGAAATCTATCTGCAGGCTGGCCTGACCCATGCCATGCCGCCGGCCAACGTATCCTTCATCGAAGCCGAAGAGCGCGAACAGATCGTGCAGTGGTACGAAGCGGCCCTGAAATCCGATTAGGCGGCCGCTGGACCGTACCCCCGATTTCCCGGGCGCCGCTTTGGTCCGGTCCGATGCCTATTGCAGGTGCCGGCCGGCTCCGCCGTGCAGGTTTCCCGTGATCCCTGAGTCTTGCGTTGCGGTCGGGATGATTCGAATTGTTCTTGCATATGGCGATTACAAAACACAAATAAGATAATAAAAACATTAATATAGAAAAAACATAATAAAATATTGAAAAAACAAAAGGAACGTGAAATGCTCAAGAAAATATTCTTGGGAGGAACTCCATGGCGCACCGAACATTGCTGGGACTGCTGACGCCGTCGTCCAATACAATTCTCGAGCCGCTGACGGCAGAAGTCCTGTCGGGAACGCCGGATATAACGGCGCATTTTCAGCGTTTCCGTGTGACTGAAATTTCAATGGACTCGCAAGCGCTGGGCCAGTTCGACGTCCGGCCGCAACTGGCCGCGGCGGACCTGCTGGCCGATGCGCGGGTGGACGTTATCGCCTGGGCGGGAACGTCCGGCGGCTGGGTCGGGCTGGAGTCCGACCGTCGGCTGTGCGCGGCCATCACCGAAGCCACCGGCAAGCCCGCGACGACCTCGACGCTGGCGTTGCTGGAATCGTTCAGGGCGCTTGGCGCAACGCGCTATGGGCTTGTGACACCTTATCTGAGCGACGTTCAGTCCAAGATCCAGGAGACCTTCGCGGCCGAGGGACTGCATTGCGTGTCGGAGAGGCATCTCGGCGACAGGGGAAATTTCTCGTTCTCGGAATTCGAGGAGCCCGTTATCGAAGCGATGGTGCGCGAAGTCGCGGCCGACAAGCCGGAAGCGATCGCGATCTATTGCACGAACTTCAACGGAACCCGTATCGCGCCCAGGCTGGAGCGGGAGCTCGGCATTCCGGTTCTGGACAGTGTTTCGATTACCCTGTGGCAGGCGATTCGCCTCGCGGGGGCCGATCCATCCAGAATTCACGGCTGGGGCCTAATTTTTAATCAGAATAAAAACAATTAAATATAGGGCACTAAGAAGTTTTTAATTTTTTATCTAGATAAAAAATTAAAAATCAAATACGTTCAACCAGAGCTGAATCAAAGCTGCGGACGAACGGTTCGCGTTGCTTGCGGGATCCAAGACAGCTCAACGCCACGGAGGGTGAAAGAAAGTGACTGAAGACGGGTATCGGATAAGCAACTTGCCAGCGGCGGCCATCTGGGCCGTGTCCGGGCGTTGCGGCTCGCGGCCCTGCAATCGCCGAGGCGCTTTCCTTCCAAAATCCAAGATCTCGAACGGCTTCGTGCCAAACCAAGACAATAATGACCCCAACCCAACTGGAGAAAGTTCATGAACAGATTTATCACAGCGGTAACTGCGGCGGCGATGGCCTGCTCTGTCAGCGCCGCGTCGGCCCAGCAATACAGCTTCAAGGCCATGGGACAGCCGGTTGCGACCGGCCTGATCCAGAAGAATGTCGAACAGCCGTTCTTCGAGAATTTCGCAGAGCGGACAGGGATCGACGCCACCGTCGACTACAAGCCGCTGGACGTGACCGGCATCAAGGACACCGAACAGCTGCGCATTCTGAAAGCGGGCCTTTTCGATATTATCTCGCTGCGCCTGTCGCAGGTATCGCGCGACGAGCCGACCATCCTGGGCCTCGACCTTGTCGGTCTGAACCCGGACTATGCAACGGGCCGCGAAACGGTCGCCGCGTTCAAGTCGGTTGTGGACAAGCAGCTGCAGGAAAAATTCAACACCAAGCTTCTGGGCGTCTGGCCGTTCGGTCCGCAGGTTCTGTTCTGTGAGCCGGAGATCACCAAGCTCGGCGACCTGAAGGGTCTGAAAGTCCGGGTCTATGACCAGAACCTCGCGAACTTCGTGTCCTCCGTCGGCGGTGTGCCGGTGCCGATCGGTTTTGCAGACGTGCAGCAGTCGCTTGCCCGCGGCGTGGTCGATTGCGCCATCACGGGGCCAAGCTCTGCCAACTCCGCCGGCTGGCCGGAAGTCACCAGCTATATGCTGCCGGTCGCATTCCAGCTGGCTTTGAACGGCTACGGGATGAACCTGGATTCCTGGAACAAGCTGACGCCCGAGGATCAGGCGAAACTGGAAACTGCCTTCGACAGCCTGCTGGAAGAGATCTGGACCTATTCGGAAACCCTGTTCGACGACGCTGTGAACTGCAATGTCGGCGCCACGCCATGTGAAACCGGCAAGCCCTACGACCTGAAGCTGGTCGAGATCACCGCCGAGGACCGTGACCTGATCGCCAATGCCGTGGAAAACATCTCTTTCCCGACATGGGCAGAAGTCTGTGACAAGACAAACGCAACCTGCTCCGCTTCGTGGCAGGAAACAGTGGGCGCGAAATAGTGTCGACTTTGGTAGACTATCGGCGGGACACAGTCCCGCCGATCCCCGCCTCGAAACCAGGGAAAGAGACAAAAACCATGAACTTTCTTGTCGTCACCGCAAGCCGTCTGTTCGGAATAGCCCTGCTTGGTCTATCGATCTTTGTCTCGATCGAAACGATTTCACGAAAGCTCTTCAATCACTCGTTCCAGGGAGCGGACGAGCTGGGCGGTTATGTTCTCGCTGTTGGCTCGAGCCTTGCCTTCGTTGTCGCACTCTATGACCGTGCGCATATCCGCATCGATGTCCTGCACCAGCACTTTCCGAAATTCCTGCAATCGGTAATGGACTGGCTTTCGATCGTTTCGCTCGCAGCGCTGGGACTGTTCATGGTCTATGTCGGACGTATCGTCATCAATGACACTTTGTCTTACGGCAGCACCGCGCCGACGCCTTGGGCGACGCCCCTGATCTATCCGCAAGGCATCTGGTATGCCGCGCTCTGCCTGTTCGCGCTTTGTGCCCTGCTGCTGGCGCTGCGCGCGACAAGGCTGGCCATGGCAGGAAAATGGGACGAGATATCGAAGGATTTCCATCCGAAAGGCGCAAGCGAGGAACTGGAAGAAGAGCTGAGCGATCTCGAACGCCGCTAGACTTCACCACACCGCATCTGCGTGCGAAGTTATAAACGTAAAGGACTAAAAAATGGGTATCGGCTCGGTTTTTACTGGCTTCTTCGGACTGATGTTCCTGCTGTTGATGAGCTTTCCGATCGCGGTCATCATGGTCATACTCGGGGTGATCGGCGGCGTCATGCTGTACGGTTGGCCCTTGTTGAACTCGATGGGTCCGGTGATCTGGGGGGTTCAGAACGAGAATATCCTGACTGCCATTCCGCTATTTGTATTGCTCGGGGAATTGCTGCTGCGCAGCGGGATCGCCGACCGCATGTACGGCACGCTCGCGCTCTGGCTCGGGCGTCTTCCCGGCGGATTGCTGCACACAAACATCGGCTGCTGCTCGCTGTTCGCGGCGACCTCCGGGTCATCCGTGGCGACGGCGGCGACAGTGGGCACGGTGGCCTTGCCGGCGCTGACCAGCCGCGGCTATTCGCAGCGCCGGTCGCTCGGATCGCTGGCCGCCGGCGGCACGCTCGGCATCCTCATCCCGCCCAGCGTCAACCTGCTGATCTACGGCTCGCTTGCCAATGAATCGATCGGACGCCTGTTCATCGCGGGGATCGTTCCCGGCGTAGCCCTGACGCTGCTGTTCATGGCGTATATCGTGCTCGAATCGGTCGTTGACCGTGGTTCGCACAACGTCGCCAAACCCGACAAGGTGCCGCTGAGCGTGCGCATCGCTTCGCTGCGCCATCTGATCCCGCCGATCATCATCTTCGGCATCGTCATGGGGTCCATCTACATGGGCATCGCCACGCCGACCGAATCCGCCGCGCTGGGCGTGGTCGCCGCGCTGATGTTCGCCTGGAGAGAGGGAAAAGTCAGTTTCGAGTTCCTCGACCTGTGCTTCCGCCAGACCGCCAAGACGACGGGCATGATCCTGCTGATCATCACCGCGGCCTTCATGCTGAACGTCACGCTGGCGCTGGGCGGTATCGCGCAGACCATGACAGAGTGGGTATCGGGCTTTGGCCTGTCGCCGGTGAACTTGCTGCTTGCGCTGATCGTGTTCTATCTGTTCCTGGGCATGTTCATGGACGTTCTGTCGATGCAGGTCCTGACCATTCCGGTCGCCCTGCCGATCGTGACGGCCGTCGGGATCGATCCGATCTGGTTCGGTATCTTCATCGTGCTGATGTGCGAGTTGGGCATGATCACGCCGCCCGTGGGCATGAACCTCTATGTCGTTCATGGCGTGCGGCAAGACGGCGGACCGTTCAGCGATGTGGTTTACGGCTCGATGCCTTACGCCCTGATCATGATCCTGTTCACCATCCTGCTGATCTGGGTGCCTGAAATCGTGCTCTGGCTTCCGAACTCGATGATCGGGAACTAGGCGGAATGGATGACATCTGGGAACTGAGCGCCAGTGACCTCTCTGCGGCTTTCGCCCGCGGGGAGGTCACGCCGGACGAAGCTCTGACGACCTACCTTGAACGTATCGAGCGGCTGGACCCGATCCTGAACTGCTATACCGCGCTGTCCGGCAGCGCGGCAGAGCAGGCCGCCGAAAGTTCGGCGCGCTATCGCGCGGGAAAGCCTCTGTCGCCAATTGACGGTCTGCCGCTTGCAGTCAAGGATAGCCTCAAGGTTGCAGGCATGTCGGCGGCCTGGGGCAGCGATGTCTTTGCCGACGGGATATGCGAGGCGGACGAATTGCCGATTGCGCGGTTGCGCGCGGCAGGAGCGGTGTTCATAGGCAAGACCAACCTGCCGGAATTCGCCGTCGAGGGCTACACAGGCAACCGGCGGTTCGGTGTCACCGGAAACCCCTGGAACCCCGAGTTGACGCCGGGCGGTTCGAGCGGCGGATCGGTCGCGGCCGTCGCCGCCGGGCTGGCTGCGGCGGCGATCGGCACGGATGGCGGCGGTTCCATCCGCCGGCCCTGTTCCTATACGGGATTGTTCGGACTGAAGCCCACGATCGGACGTGTTCCGAGGGCCGGTGGCCTGCCTCAGCTCTTGCTGGATTTCGAGGTCGCGGGGCCGGTTGCCCGCACCGTCGGTGACTTGCGCATCCTGCATTCCGTCATGGCCGGACCGGACCGCGCCGACCCGGCTTCGCGCGCCGTGGCAAACCTCGCGCCGGTGGATCGTCCGCTGAAAATCCTGTTCGTCGAGCAATTCGGCGACAACCCCTGCGATCCGGCGATCCGCCAGTCCGTCAGGGTCGCGGCGTCGAAACTGACGTCGCTGGGGCACTCGGTCGTTTCCGGCACGATGCCGTTCGATATGGATGCGCTGAATGACTTCTGGAGCGTGATTTCGAAAGTCGGGCTTGCCCGTCTTCGGGACGCGATCCCCGCAATGCGCGACAAGGCCGGACCGCAGTACCTGGAGATGGCGGAGGAGGGCGCGCGCGTTTCGGCCAGCACTTTCTGGGCCGGTCTGGAAACCGTCAAGAAATTCAGGTCGGACGTATCCCTGGCCTTTGCCGACTGGGACCTGATCATGACCCCGTCCTGTGCGGCGCAACCGTGGTCGGCGGGGCTTGCCTATCCGACAGAGATCGACGGCCGGCCCGTCGGCCCGCGCGGTCATGCGGTTTACACCGGCTGGGTGAATGCGTCCGGCCATCCGGCGGTCGCTGTGCCCTCGGAGCCTGATGCAGAAAATATGCCGGTCGGGTTTCAACTGGTCGGCGATCTGGGGTCGGAAGAGCAGATCTTGCAGGTCGCGCAGGCCTTCGGCGATGCCGATGCCGCGGGCTGGCAGTGGCCTGCCGTGGCCACCGCCTGAACCTGTCATGCCGGAAAATCGACCCGCAATTCGCCCAAGCCCTCGATGCTGGCGTAAACCGGCACGCCGCGCTCGATAAATGGCAGGCCGTTCACCGATCCGGTAATGACATACTGGCCCGGCTTCAGCCCGCCGCAGTGGTCGCCCAATTGGCGGACGAGGCCGAGCAAGGTCTTGAAGGCGTCACCGGCGGGAACGGCGGCGTGCCCGTCCAGGACCGTTTCGGAGCCGAAGTCCAGCCGGGCGTTGACCGAGGACATGTCCAGATCGTCCCAGTCGTCCAGTGGAGTGCCGACCACGAGGCCGCCGTTCAGCTGGTTATCGGCAAGCTTCTGGAAAGGAGAGGCCTCTTGAATGTTTTCAAACCGCGTATCGCAGACCTCGATGACAGCGACCGGAGACACACGCTGCCGGATCAGGGCCTCGAAGTCCGGATCGGCCGGCTCGGGCAGGGCTTCGTTGATGCGGAAGCCGATCTCCAGCTCTATGCCGATGCTGTCGATTTCGGATCGGGAATATACAGCGGGCGACGGCTTGACGCTGCGGGAATATATAGGCGCTGCGATCTGTTCCTCGACATCCGGTTTGCGGGCCGTCTTGAAGCCGCCCACCGGGCCGAGCATTTCCGTCACGAGCGTTTGCGTCCGGTAGGCCGTGGCATTATCGTCCGGAAAACCGTCCAGTTCTTCCGGCGTAATTCTGGGCGCCCCGAGGCGGACGGCGAGCAGGCGCTCCGCCAAGGCCTCTGGTGTTCGGGGTAATTTTGGCATTTGGGCAGGCTCCTTGCCTTCGGGAATCGGTTGATTCTGGTGAATTTACTTTATATAATAAATTAGGAATTGAACAAACACTTGATTAGTAATAAATTACTACTCATAAAAGTGCGCTCCTGATCTGACGCTGACAGGGAAAACAGTTGCCTAATCTTTTGGCAACGCCTATTCGAAGATACACCGGAAACGGGAGCGGGAGGAATGGAAATGGCTCTACAAAACGTCAGGCCGCTGAAACAGCGAAATCTCTTGGGGTCTCCGCAGGCCCGCAAGGTCGCGCTGAGCAGGCAACCGCTGAACGAGCAGGTCGCCGAAAGGTTGCGGGCCATGATCGTCAATGGCGAGATGGAGGTCGGCAAGAAGATCCCCTTCACCGAGATTGCCGAGAAGCTGGGCGTATCGCTGACGCCGTTGCGCGAAGCGATCAAGATCCTGGCCGAAGAGCAGCTCGTGGAACTGACGCCGAACCGCGGCGCGCGGGTTCTGCCGGTTTCGGTGGAAGAGACGGTGGCCCTGTTCGAAGTGATCGCCGAGATGGAATCGCTCGGCGCGAAGCTCGCGGCGGAACGGATGACAGAGGCGGAACTTGCCGATCTTGAATCTATGCACGCCGAGATGAGGGAATATTACGAGACCGGAAACCTCGATGCGTATTTCGAGGTGAACAGCCGGATTCACGCCGCGATCGTGGCGAATTCCCACAATCCGGTCCTGTTGCACACGCACCAGAAGATGAACGTTCGGGTCGCGCGGGTCAGGTTTATCGCCGTGCATGAAAACCAGCGCTGGGCGCAGGCGATGCAGGAACATGAAGACGTCATGCAGGCCTTCCGTGACAGGGATCCTGAGAGGGCAGCCAATATATGGCGCATTCATCTGCAGGAGTCCGGGCGTGTGACGATCGGAGTGCTGCAGGCCAAGGAGCAAGAGGAACGGGCGGCCAGTGCCCGGCAGGGCTGATCCTTCAGGTCGCAGGTTTGCAAGGAAAGGATAGTCATGCCTGATTACGATCTGGCGATCAAGGGCGGCACGGTCGTGACCGCCGCGGATCAATACCGCGCGGACATAGGAGTGCGGAACGGCAAAATCGTTGAAATCAGCGAAAGCATCACCGGCGCGCGTCAGGAGATCGACGCGTCGGGGCTGCTGGTTTTGCCGGGCGGCGTGGACGGGCATGTGCATATGGCGCA
>JBFIHV010000022.1:0-15469 GCA_041601595.1 Amylibacter sp.
AAAACCCTGAAAATGCGGCTGCGCGGTCTGGGCCTGCCATTGACGGATCACGGCAGTCACATCGTGCCGATCCATGTCGGCAATCCGGTGAAATGCAAGTTCCTGTCCGACAAGCTGCTCGAGGATTTCGGCATCTATGTCCAGCCGATCAATTTCCCCACGGTCCCGCGCGGGACCGAGCGTCTGCGCTTCACGCCCTCGCCGGTTCACAGCGACGCAATGATGGATGATCTGGTGAATGCGCTTGACGAATTATGGGGTCATTGCGCATTAAGCCGCATGGATGTCGCAGTTTAGTCGTTCAAATTGTCGCCAAGGGTGCACAATCTACTGAATATGTGATACTAATTTTTAAAACAATATAAGCATCGCGATTCGGTCGGTGCATCACAGGCAAGTAGAAGGTGGGACAGGTTCAATGACGGAATCTGTGTACGACGAGCAGCCCAAGGGCTTCGACGATTATCAGATTACCCTCGGCGACATTCTTCGGGGAGAGAGAGCGACTCTCGGCAAGACCCTTCTGGATGTCCAGGACCATCTCCGCATAAAAGCCAAATACCTCGCGGCCATAGAAGACGGCGACGCAAGCGCATTCGAAACGCCCGGTTTCGTTGCCGGATACGTCCGTTCCTATGCCCGTTACCTGGGTCTGGACGCCGATCAGGTGTTCGAGACCTTCTGCGCGGAAAGCGGCTTCGAAGCCGTGAACGCCAGCATGGCCGCCCGCGGCACCGCCAAGCCGCAAAGCCGCGCCGCAAGCCTGCGGGCTTCCACGCTCAACGATCCGATCCTGAACGCCAAAGTTCCGCACCGTCCTGTAAAGGCCGGTTTTTTTCATGATGTTTCGCTTGCCGGCATCGGCTCTGTCTTTGTCCTGCTGGCGCTTGTCTCTGGCCTGACATACGGGGGGTGGCGCGTTCTGGAAGAAGTCCAGCGCGTCCAGTTCGCCCCGACGAACGATGCGCCCGGACTGGTGGCGGATGTCGAAAGCCTGTCGCCGGAGTTCGCGGCGCCGGACCAGGAATTCATCATCGCCGGAATGCAGGCGGTTTCCGACACGCAATTGCAGAACCTCTATCGTCCGCGCGAACTGGAACTGCCGCAAATGGTATCCCGCGACGGCCCGATTTCGGCGATCGATCCGCAGTCTTTCGGTACTCTGGCAGTGACCGAGGAACCGCCCGCGCCGATCGATCCGATCGAGGTTGAAACCAAGGTTGTCGAGGCAGCACCGCCTTCGGTCGACGTCTATGCCGTCAATCCGGCCTGGGTCCGCATCTACATGCCGGACGGCACCATCCTGTTCGAAAAAATTCTGGACGCCGGTCAGCGCTATCGGGTTCCGCCCGATCTGGAGGGCCCGCTGTTGCGCGCCGGCAACTCCGGTTCTGTCTATCTCGTGGTTGGCGACGAGGCTTATGGCCCGGTCGGACGCGGCAATGGGGTCGCCCGCAAGGTCGCACTGAACGAGGCGGATGCGCGGTCGGCCTTCACGCTCGTGTCCGCCGAGCAGATCGCGGCGCCGCAGACGCCACCGGTGAATGCGCTCGCGCTCCAGACAGTGGAAGCCGAAGCGCAATAGCGGATTTGCGGAAACCGCACTGGCAGGCGCGGACGATCCGCTCTATATAACCGCTATAGCTAATCAGACCAGTTGCAGGACAGGACCTCATGTCTTTGAACCCCGTGCGCCCGTGGCGAAACATCTATCGACGCAACAGCCGCCAGATCCATGTCGGACCGGTCGCGGTCGGCGGCGATGCCCCGATTTCCGTGCAGACCATGACCAACACCCTGACCCATGACGCCAAGGCGACGATCGCGCAAATTCAGGCCTGCGCCGAGGCGGGAGCCGATATCGTGCGGGTGTCATGTCCGGACGAAGCCTCGACCGCAGCGATGAAGGAAATCGTGCGCGAGAGTCCGGTGCCGCTGGTCGCCGACATCCATTTCCACTACAAACGCGCCATCGAAGCGGCAGAGGCGGGCGCTGCCTGCCTACGCATCAATCCGGGCAACATCGGTTCGGCCGAGCGCGTCCGCGAGGTGATCCGGGCCGCCAAGGACCACGGTTGCTCGATCCGCATCGGGGTAAATGCGGGGTCACTGGAACGCCACCTGCTGGAAAAATACGGGGAGCCTTGTCCCGAAGCCATGGTCGAAAGCGGGCTGGAGCATATCCGCATTCTGGAAGACAACGATTTTCGGGAGTACAAGATCTCGGTCAAGGCCTCAGACGTGTTTCTGGCCGCGGCCGCCTACCAGAGCCTGTCAGAGGCGACGGACGCGCCGATCCACCTTGGCATCACCGAGGCGGGCGGCTTGCGGTCGGGCACGATCAAATCCTCTGTCGGGCTGGGCAACCTGCTGTGGAACGGCATCGGCGACACGATCCGCGTCAGCCTGTCTGCCGATCCGGTCGAGGAAGTCAAAGTCGGCTATGAAATCCTGAAATCGCTCGGCCTGCGGCACCGCGGCGTGACGATCATCTCCTGCCCGTCCTGTGCGCGGCAAGGGTTCGACGTGATCAAGACGGTCAGTATCCTCGAAGAACGGCTGGCGCACATCAATACCTCCATGTCGCTGTCGATCATCGGTTGCGTCGTCAACGGCCCCGGCGAGGCGCTGATGACCGACGTCGGGTTTACCGGTGGTGGCGCGGGGTCCGGCATGGTCTATCTGGCCGGTGTGCAGGATCACAAGCTCCAGAACGAAAAGATGGTCGATCACATCGTCGGACTGGTCGAGAAGAAGGCGCAGGAAATCGAAGCGGCGCAGGCCGTGGATACCGCGGCGGAGTAATTTCTTTTGAAATACGTCCTCTTCTTGGTTGTCGCGCTGGCGGTGCTCGGGCTGGCGCGTATCCGGCTTGCCGGGGATGACGTGGCCGTCTGGCACGTTGACCCATCGGTCGTGGAGCCCGGAGCCAGGCGAAACGACTTCCTGATGCGCACCGGCGACGGTGACGCGGACAGCGCCGTCTTTGCCATGGAAGCCGCTGAACTGGCAGGGATTTTCGACGAATTCGCCCTGTCGAGGCCACGTGTGACCCGACTTGCGGGCACACCGGACCAGCTTTGGATGACCTATATCCAGCGGTCGAAGTGGTTCGGCTTTCCCGATTACATCTCGGTTCGGATTTCTCCGGTCGAGGGCGGGCGTTCCGGCCTGACCATCTATTCGCGGGCCCGCTACGGCGGTTCGGACCTCGGGGTGAACAGGGCGCGCGTCACAGGGTGGATCGAAGGGCTGCGCAGCATCGAAGCCGCGCAACCGGCTGTGCCTGCGGATTAGCTGCTAGCCGTTGGCTGTCTGTGTCGCGGCGACCGGCGCCTGTGGCGGCTTTTCCCGCCGCGAAACCGTACAGCCCGATCCGACCTCGCGCCACATCGGGTTGTTCAGCATCATCTCGCATCGCGCCTGAAAACTCCGGCCGTCCACGGTCAGGCAGATCGTCTCGCCCAGTTCCACGCGCGCGCCAGAGGTGTCGGTGCAAAAGCAGTCGGGCCATTTCACTTTGGCCCCGTCGGCGAGGCCCGCCAGGGGAATCAGTATCGCAACGGCGCTTATGAGGGTTTTTTCGAGCATGTTGAAACATAGCATAAAAAACCCGATATGTCATTTTCGACACTTGACCGGAACGGTCAGTCAGGCGATGTCATTGCGATGGTACCAGAACAGAAATTACACCAGATTCAGAGCCGTTTTGCCTTCCTCGAGGCAAAGCTCCAGGACGCGTCGGCGGGCGACGATTTTGCGGCGCTCTCCAAAGAGTATTCCGATCTGCGCGAGGTTGTCGGCAAGATCGAGCGCTACCAGTCGCTGGTTTCGGAAATCGAAGACACTCAGGCGATGCTGGCCGATCCCGAGATGAAGGCGCTCGCCGAAGAGGAACTGCCGGAGCTGAAAGAGGCGCTGCCGAAGGTCGAGCGTGACCTGCAGCTGTCCCTCTTGCCGAAAGACGACGCCGACGACAGGTCCGCGATCATCGAGATCCGCGCCGGAACCGGCGGCGACGAGGCGGCCTTGTTCGCGGCCGATCTGTTCAGGATGTACCAGAAGTTTGCGGAAAACTCCGGCTGGAAGATGGACGTCGTCGAAGAAGCGGAAACCGAATTGGGCGGCTATCGCGAGATAATCGCCAATATCAAGGGCAAGGGCGTTTTTGCCCGGCTGAAATTCGAGTCCGGCGTCCACCGTGTGCAACGCGTGCCTTCGACCGAAAGCGGCGGGCGGGTGCACACATCGGCGGCCACGGTCGCGGTGTTGCCCGAGGCCGAGGAGGTCGATGTCGATATTCCGGCGACGGATATCCGGATCGATACTATGCGGGCATCGGGCGCGGGCGGGCAGCACGTCAACACGACGGATTCCGCCGTGCGCATCACCCACATCCCGACCGGCATCGTCGTGACCAGTTCCGAAAAGTCGCAACACCAGAACCGCGCGATAGCGATGCAGGTCCTGCGCACCAAGCTCTATGACCAGAAACGCAGAGAGGCGGACGAGGCGCGCTCCGCCGACCGCAAGGGGCAGGTGGGGTCAGGCGACCGGTCCGAACGTATCCGGACCTACAATTTCCCGCAGGGCAGGTTGACCGACCACCGGATAAACCTGACGCTCTACAAGCTGGATCAGGTCATGCAGGGCGATCTGGACGAAATCATCGACGCCCTTATCGCCGATGACCAGGCCAACCGCCTGGCAGAGATGAACCCGTGACACTGACGGTCGCGCTGGCGCTGGAACAGGGTGCCGCCCGGCTTGCCCCGATTGCCCATGACATGGCGAGGCGCGAAGCCGGTATCTTGCTGTCACATGTTCTGGACATGTCCGCCACGGACTTGTTTTCCCAATCCGGCCAACAGCTTACACCGAACCAGGCAGCGCATTACGATCGGCTGCTGGACGAGCGCCTGAAGCACCGGCCGGTTTCGCAATTGCTGGGCAAACGCGCGTTCTGGGAGCATGAATTCGCCGTGACATCCGATGTTCTGGACCCGCGGCCTGAAACGGAACTGCTGGTCGAACTTGCGCTGTCGCAACCGCATGCACGCAGGGTTCTGGATTTGGGAACCGGTTCCGGCTGCATCCTGTGTTCGGTGCTATGCGGATTGCCGAAGGCGACCGGACTGGGCGTGGACATATCGGAAGCCGCGCTTTCCGTTGCGCGAAGAAACGCTGTTGCCTTGGATGTACCGGATCGTGCGGAATTCCGGTGTTCTTCGTGGTTTGACGCAGTGGACGGGACCTTTGATCTGATCCTGTCGAATCCGCCCTATGTCACGCAGGCGGAATACCAAACACTGGACCCGACCGTGCGGAAATGGGAGCCGAGATTCGCGCTGACGGACGAAGGCGACGGGCTGGCGGCTTATCGGACCATTGCGGAGCGGCTGCACGATTTTCTGGCGCCCGGCGGGATGGCATTTTTCGAGCATGGCTGGCAGCAGGCATCGCAGGTGATGGAAATCTTCCGGCAGCAGGGCTTCGGCACTGTGGGTTCCTATCAGGACCTGAGTGGCAAGGATCGGGTCGTCGGCGTTGCCGCGAAAACACCATCGAAATGAAAGCGGTGTTTTTAATGTCAAATCCGCGTAATTTGCCTGTTTTGACTTGTCTTTTCCAGTTTAGTGCTTATTAGTTTAACCATGGAACGATTTAAAAGACATGTTCGTTCCGTGGCCTTCACGAGTAATTAGGCTGTAGATACGGCGCAATAGGGCGCCTTCAAACTTCAATCACACTAGGTATGCAGATCATATGAGATCTTCGAACAAGTCGCGTTCACGCAACAAAAATAGCAGCAATATAAATCGACGCGGAACTTCCGGAAATATCGTCAATCGGGTGTTCGATTCTGCGGGACCAGAAGGTAAGGTGCGCGGAACTCCGCAGCAGATTATCGAGAAATATCAATCTCTTTCGCATGACGCGCTCATGGCTGGCGACCGCATCGGGTCAGAGAACTTTGCCCAGCACGCAGAGCACTATGCCCGCCTGCTTGGCGCCGCCCAGCGAGAGATGGCCGAACGCCGCGATTCGATGGAAGTTCAGCGCAAGGACAACGAGCCGCAAGAGGCCGAGGTGCAGGTAAAACAGCCCGCGCAGCAAAAACCCAAAAGGCATGACGCGCGCAAATCTTCGGATGGGCAAGATCAGCAGCCGGATCTCTCTAATTTGTCGAGCGAGGACTTGTTTCCCGGCGGCGATGACGACAGCACACTGGTCCAAACGCCTGAAAACACAGAGAGGAAGCCAGCCAAAAAGCCTGCTCCGCGCAAACGGAAACCCGCTCAGGAACCAGCGCCCGCAGAGTCACAGCCGGTTTCCACCGAAGAAACGATCATCAACTAGCGGCCCGCAACCGCCCGTGCCAGTGCGCAGAACTGTTCGACCGTAACGTTCTCGGCCCTGTCCGTGGGCTTGATCCCGACGCTCAGCAGAACATCTTCGATATCCGGCACCAGGCCTTTCAGGCTTGCCCGCAGCATCTTGCGCCGCTGCCCGAAAGCCTGTGCGACAACGCGTTCCAGAACCTTGGCATCGGCCGCGTACAGCGGGGTTTCGCGCCGTTCCAGATGCACCACCGCCGATGTCACTTTCGGCGGAGGCGTGAACGCTTCGGGCGGGATCTGCATCGCCATGCGGACCTGACAGCGCCATTGCGCCAGAATTGACAGGCGGCCGTAGGCTTTCGATCCGCACTCGGCCGTTATCCGTTGCGCCACTTCCTTTTGAAACATCAGCGTCAGGCTGGTCCAATAGGGCGGCCACCGGTCCGGCGTCAGCCAGCGCACCAGCAGCTCGGTGCCGACGTTGTAGGGCAGGTTGGCGACGACGCGCACCGGCGGCGTCAGGTGCTCCATCGGGTCGATTTTCAGCGCATCGCCGGACAGGACGGTCAGCCGGCCGGGGTAATGATCGGCCACGTCCGCCAGGGCGGCCAGACAGCGTTCGTCCTTTTCGATTGCAACGACATGGCGAGCGCCTTCGGCCAGCAGGCCGCGGGTCAGCCCGCCCGGACCCGGTCCGATTTCCAGAACGTCGCATCCGGTCAGATCGCCGGCCTGACGGGCTATCTTTGCAGTCAGGTTCAAGTCGAGCAGAAAGTTCTGGCCCAGGGATTTCCTTGCGCTCAGCCCATGGTTGGCTATGACCTCCCTCAGCGGAGGCAGGCCGTCACCCGCGACCGACATCGAAACGCTCTCTTTGTTTTACCATGTCATGCGCGGCGGTCAGGGCGGCAATCAGGCTTTCCGGATCGGCGACGCCCTTGCCTGCAATGTCATAGGCGGTGCCGTGATCCGGTGAAGTCCGTATGAACGGCAGGCCGAGCGTCGCATTCACGCCGCCGGAGAAATTCAGGGTTTTGATCGGGATAAGGGCCTGATCGTGGTACATGCAGACCGCCAGATCATAGCCGGCGCGGGCTGTGGCGTGAAACATCGTATCGGCAGAACGGGCGTCGCCGATGTCCAAGCCTTCGTCCCTCAGGGATTGCAGGACGGGGTTTATCAGCGTCATTTCCTCGGTTCCCATTGCGCCGCCTTCGCCGGCGTGCGGGTTCAGGCCCGCAACGGCTATGCGCGGCGACGGTATTCCGAAATCGCGTATCAGGGCCTCGTGGGCGATCCGGATCGTTTCGGCCAGAAGGTCGGCGGTCAGTTCCGCTTTGACCCGATCCAGCGCGATATGGATCGTTACCGGCACGACCTTGAGTTCCGGCGCGAACAGCAACATGACAGAGCGCTCGACACCCGCCAGATGCGCCAGGAATTCGGTATGGCCGGGGAAAGCGAAGCGCGCGCCGTCCTGAAGCACCTTCTTGTTGATCGGGTTCGTGCACAGCGCCGAGGCGACGCCGTCCCTGACCATATGCACGGCCCGCTCTATGACAGCGATGGTCGCGGACGCGTTTTCAGGGACGGGGCCTCCGGTTCCCGCGCCGCGCGGAAACGGGTGGTGCAGAACCGGCAGGCCCTTGCCGCCGGTCAGGTTCGCGGGCGTTTCGATCACGTGAAAAGGAAAGGCGAGGGCGTCCGACATTGCCCCGACATGCGCGGTATCGGCAATAATGAAGAACGGAATGCGGCCTTTCAGGGCATCTGCGGCCTTCAGCGCAATCTCGATGCCGACGCCGCCGGGGTCGCCGCAGGTCAACGCGACAGGCCCGATCATTTGAATTCGATAAAGGCTTGGCCCTTGAGCTCTTGCAGATAGCTGTCGCCAAAGCCGGAAATGCGCTCGTTGAACAGTGCCTGACGCAGTCCGTCACGGGATTCGTCCGGCAGTTCGCGGATGCGGTTGCACAGCATCACCACCGATTTCTGTCCGCCGGAATTGGTGAAGGCGATCGCCTCGTTCCGGTCCAGTTTGGCGAGTTCGCCCGCAACCGGACTAGGTGCCGCGGATGCCAGCACCGTTGCCTCGGTTGTCGCCGCCTCGCCGTATTTCTCGGCCACGGCACGCAGGTCCATGCATGTATCGACCTTGCCGATCAGGTCGCGCGCTTCGGCGTCGGTATCCCGCGCGGGCGGAAGGTTCACGAGCATATAGTTCAGCGAGACCGGCAGCGGGTTGCTGACACGCTCCGTTCGCACACCGCGCAACAGGAAGATACCGACAAAATCCTTGAACTCGATGGGCGGCGTCACCTGTCCCGGGTCCAGCGCAAGCAACTGCGTCAATATCCTTGGCGCCAGATTGCTGGCCGCAGCCCATTCCAGACGCCCCTCGCTCTGTGCAGACGGAGCGGATGAATACCGCGCCGCGGCACTGGCGAAATCGCCGGCTCCGCGCAGGGTACTGGACAACTCATCGGCCAGCCTGCGTGTTTCCACTTCTCCACGTTCCTGAAACGGCAGGACAATTTCGGAAATCAGCAGGGAAAGCTGGGTTTGCGACGATCCGAGGTTCAGGGCATTTTCAATCTCTTCGTCCTGGACGGCGGCCTTGCGGGCGAATCTGGACTGTACGACGGTGCGCCACTTCAATCCCGCATCGACAAAGTCCCGGAACGTAACCTCTTCGACACCTCTGTCTTCGAGAAATGCCAGCAACTCATCCTTGCCAAGCTGTCCGCGGGCGGCGAACTCTTCGATGCCCCGGTCGATCTCTTCCTGGGTTACCTGTATTCCCTGCAGCCTCGCCGCCTGAGCGTAGAGCCTTTCGTTGATCAGGTCCTTCATGGCAATTTCGGATATGTCGCCACCGGTGCCCAGAGCCTCGAGCATCAAAGCGCGTTGTTCGAGTTCAAAGCGGGTGATGACGCTGTCGTTGACGCGGGCGATGGTTTCGAAGGCGGATTTGTCTTGCGCGGAAAGCGGAGCCGACAGGACCGTCGCCCAGCAGGCCAGTATGCAGATCAGTATTCGAAACAATGTTACATCCACCCCAGATTAAAATGCGCAACGACGCGCCGGTGCCGATTGGTCTTGCCGGTTTCCGAGGCCGGTAAGCGCCACCGTCAGCCCGAATTCACGCTTCGGGTCCGCTATACCAGAGGCAGCGAATTCAAGCGAGAGCGAAAAATTGACCTCGACGCATTCGTTTTTGTAACGGAGTCCGAACTCGCCTTCAATCGCCTTGCCGGAATTGAGGTTCTGCCGCCAGTCCGCCGAGTAGGTCCAGTTCTGGTTGCGCAGAAAGTCGACATCCAGATGCAGTTCATGCTGCTTGTCGGTCTGGTCTTGTATGACGTCCTCTTCCAGCCAGACATAGGTTGCCGAGGCGTCCCATTTTCCGGACTTGTAGGCCAGCTGGGTCTCGCTCTTCGAGAGGCTGAAATCGTCGCCGAACAGGCTGCGGTTGATGAGGTCGAAATTTTCCGGAAAGGCCAGGAACATCGAACTGACATAGTCCGATCGCCGGCCGCTGAGCCCCGAAGTGTTCGTCCCTTCGAACTGCCCGAGGTCCTTTTGCCGGAAGACGCGTCCCAGGGTCGCCCCGTAGGACCACCCTTCGGTATTGTAGTGCTTGTAGCCAATCCCGAGGTTCAGTCGCAGTCCGCTTTCGGTTTGGTCAAATCCCGGAAACCGGTTGTATGAGAACAGGTTGGCTTGCTCGAATTCGACCTGATCGCTGTCTTCGTTGATGGAAGACGGCGATCTGTCCGGCGACCAGACAAGCTGCGCCATGGGCTCGATGACATGGGTCACGGTTCCGACCTGCTTTGCCAGCGGCCAGCCTATGTCGGTGGCCAGCAGCGGGACAAGTTCCGTTTCAGTGGTAGATCCATAGTCGATATGGTTGTGCGTCGAATACAGGTTGCCGGACAGGGCGGCATAATGGCTGCCGACCAGGCCGTTGGCGCTTTGCCAGTTTCGGCGCCAGTTCATTTTGCCCCCGACACGCACGAATTCATTGTCCTTCTCGCGCAGCAGTGTGACCGAGTTCAATTCGTAGGACATCAAGCCGCCAAATACCGTATCCTCGAGGCGCTTGCGATAATAGAACTCGGGCAGGACCACGGGGATTTCCTCGTCGATTTCGCTGGTTCGCAGGCTCTGGATGCGCGAGGCCCCGACGGTGAAATAACTGACCCGCGTCGTCCGCGACAAGTCGATGAATGAGGACAACCTGTCCTCGTCCCCGAAACCG
Organism: Amylibacter sp.; assembly: GCA_041601595.1. Classification (GTDB taxonomy): domain Bacteria; phylum Pseudomonadota; class Alphaproteobacteria; order Rhodobacterales; family Rhodobacteraceae; genus Amylibacter. Next base: position 10,606 of record JBFIHV010000022.1, read on the forward strand.
TATTGCGTGCGAAAATTGTCATCGCTGGCCAGATCGACGCCGAACGTCAGCTTGTAGTCGTTCCGCAGGCGGAAGACGCCGCCGGACGTCAGGAAGCCGCGAAAACTTGTCTGCGACAGCGGATCGGCCAGGGCTACGGCGCCGCCAACGCTGATGTCGCCGTTGCGGAAGACCTGGCGGTACTGCGCCTCCAGATACGCGCTTTCCCTGGAAGATATGAAAGGGGTCAACGTCAGGTCCGCGTGATCGCCGAGCGTGATGAAGTAGGGAATTTCCACACCGTAACCGAGAGTGTTGGACGTGGAGAACCGTGGCACGAGGAAACCGGTGGCGCGTGCCACCGAGGGGTCCGGAATACGGAGGTAGGGCGTGTACAGGATCGGAACCCCGAGGAACTCCAGTGTCGCCCTTTCGAAATAGATGCGTTTCCGGTCTTCGTCATGGACGATCCGTTTCGCGCGGATCTGCCAGAAAGGCGTCTGGTTCTTGTCGCAGATATAGCAGGAACTGGCGACGGCCTCGTTGAAGACGTTGAACCTGTTCTCGGTGCGCTGGTACTCGGCGGTCGCAAATTGCAGTTGCTCTTGCAGCAGAACCTGCGCCCCCATGATCAGGCCGTTTTCCAGATCCAGGTCAAGGACGGCGGAGGCAGCCGCCAAAGTCAGTTCCTGACCGGAATTCAGGATCAACGGTTCTGCAACCTCGATGCGGTTTTCTTTTTGATAAAAGACAACCTTGCTTGTGCGCAGGACACCGGAACTGAAATAGATTTCGACGTTCCCGGTTGCCGACATCTGTCCCGTCCGCGGGTCGAACTGCACGCTGTCGGCCAGAAGGGCAATCCTGTCGCCAGAGGCCTGCGCCTGCACGGGACCGGCCGCCAGGTGTCCGGCAACGGCAAGGGTCCACATCAGGACGGAGAGGATTTTGGCGCGGAAAGGCAACTACCCGTCCTCCAGATGCAAAAGCAGGCCGTAAGCAAGAAGAAATGCAGAGACGGGGGGAATCCAGGCGGCCATGAAGGCGGGTATCTCGGCCGCCTGTCCGAGCGTGAGAGCAAGGTTCTGCAGGAAATACATCGAGAATCCGAACAGCAGCGCCAAAAGAACGGAGACCCCGAGATTTCCCAGACGCGCATTCTTCAGCGTGAAAATCGCGCCGATCAGCAACATGGCGGCAAACAGCAACGGCCTGACAATCTGCATTTGCAGATGTACCCTGTGAGCGACCGACGAGAACCCCGCGCGATCCATTGCGGCGATGGCCGCGGGCAGTTCCCAGATCGTCAGCGTCTGCGGCGCCGGGTAGCCCTTCAGGATCTGCGCCTGCGATATCGTCAGCGTTATCCGGTGCAGCGTGAACGGTCTGGCCCTCAGTTCGGGGTTGTCCACGGCGCGCCCGAGCTGCCAGATCTTGCCATCCGCCAAGAGCCATTCGGTGTCGCGGATATAGGCGGTTCGCGCCTCGATCCTGCGCGACGTCCGCCCCTCCGTGTCGAATTCCAGAACGCTGACATTATGCAGGATGGCGCCGGCCTGGCTGGCGCCGGTCGCATTGACCACCACATGACCGTATTGGGTCTTTTGCCGCATCCAGACTCCGTTTTCCGTGACCGTGATGGTTTCCGCCGGGCCGCCGGTATAGCGTTGTTTCAGAACTTCGTAGCGCAGTTCCATTCGCGCCGCCAGAGGATCGAAGGCCGCGACCGCCAGAATGCCGATCAAAAAGGCCAGCGCCGACGGAACCCACAGGCTGCGCATTGCGGAAACGCCCGCCGACCGGGCGACGACGAATTCGTTCGACCGCGCCATCGAGACGCAGAACGTCAGGCTCGACAACATGATGACCAGCGGCAAGGCCTGGCTCAGGAAAATCGGCATGTGGGTCAATGCCAGAACGACGGAATTCTCGAAACTCGCGCCGCTGCTGGAAAACCGCCTGATGGTCTCGAGCAGCTCAACCAGAAATACCAACAGGACAATGATCATGAACACGCGGAAGAAATCCCGCAGGTAGCGCCGTCCGAGATAAAGGGCAAAGGTCATGCCGCCACCGCCTGTGCCTTGCGGCGTGGCCGCGATCCCTCGCGGCTGCCGATCCACAGCAGAAACGCGCTGATGCCGACCGCGAACACGATTGGGATATAAATGACCCAGATGGAGATGTCGGTCTTGAGCGTCATCGAAACCAGCGCTCCCTGCATCGAGTTGACCGCGATCATCAGGATGACCGCGCCAAGGATACGGGCAAGGAATCCGGTGCGTCTGAACCGGCCCACCAACAGGGCCGCGACCCCGAGCAGGGGCGCGATCAGACCGATCAGGGCATCAAGGACGCGCTCATGCAGCGCGCTCGCAACCATGCCCTGTGTAATGCCGGAGGATGCGCCTGTCGCGTCGCGAAAAATCATTGCCGCCGTTGTCAGGTCGTCGGTGTCGATTGCCCTTTCCGCGCCAAAATTACCGAAGCGGGACAGGTCATAGGAAAAACTGTCGAACTGGACCACGCCCAGTGCGCCGGTTATGTTGTCGAGCCTTTGCACGCTTCCGTCCAGCAGGACGATTTTCGCGCTGGATGTGTCCTGCACGACCTGACCGTTCAAGGAGGTGTAGAGCGTCTCGTTCCCGTCCTCGTCGGTCTCGCGGATCAGCACGTCACGCAGTTCGCCGTTCGCGCCGGTAAAGCCGAAGAACAGGGTCACGGTCTCGTCCGGGCTGATGAATTCGCCTTCCTTCACGATCTGCGCGATGAATTCCTGCCTGATTTCGAATTGCCGCTGGCCAAATCTCTCCGATGCGACCGGCGAGAGGAAATGCGCCATGACAGACAGCAGAAAAAAGCAGAGCACGCCGAACACAAGGTAGGGCACGGCCAGACGGAACGGCCCGCGACCGGCGCTCATCATGATAACCAGTTCGCTTTCGCTGAACAGCCTGTTTGTCACGAACACCGCCGCGGCAAATCCGGACAGCGCGATCACCCCCTGCAGGACCGGGGGTATCAGCAGGGCGCTGACCTCCAGGAACACCATGCCGGACTGGCCGTTCCCGACCACCAGATCGATGATCCGGACGGCCTGGTTCAGCCAGAGAATTCCGCAAAAAATGAACAGGAAGAACAGAAAGGGGCCGAATAGCTGGCTCAGAATATATCGATCCAACCGTGTCAAACTGATCCCTTTGAAAGCAGTCGCCATAACTTTGATTTGACCTACCCTATTTTTTCGGGTCGCAATAGACCTTTGTGGCGTTCCGCGCGGAATCGCGCTAGTTCTTCCCTATCTAATTGCAAAACTGGAGCAGTGCCAATGACCGACCCGATTCAACCGCAGTTTATAGAGCATAACCTTAATGAGATTGCGGGCTTCAAGGGAAGACTTGTCGTGTTCGTTGGCAAAGCGGCGACCTTGGACCGCTACGGGCGGCGGGTGAACCGGCTGTGCAAGGGCGCGCTGTCGAAGTTTGTCGCCAGCGCGGCATTCGAGAAACTGACAAAGGGCCAGTGCCACGTCCTGTCCTCTCCGGTCGGACTGGCGGCGCAGGCGATTATCGTCTGCAAGGCCGAACGCCGCCCCAAGGTGCTGCAAGCGCGGCGCGCGGGCGCCGAGATCGCCAAGGTGGCGAATGACAGCAACCTGCTGCTGCTGGCCGGAACCAATTCGCGCTCGGCCGAGATAACCTACGGCGTCTGTCTGCGGCGTTACGCGTTCAACCGGCACAAGACGTCCGACGTTCCGGCACCGATTTCGGTCACTGTCATGGTCATGAAGCACGAAGAGGTCGCGGCGGAATACGTCAACAAGGCCGCTCTGACGGAGGGAACATTCTTTACCCGCGATCTGGTCAACGAGCCTGCGAACGTCCTGACCACGACCGAGTTCGCGGACCGGTTGCTGGCGCTGAAAAAGCTGGGGCTGGAAGTGTCGGTGCTTGAAGAATCCGACATGGAGAAACTGGGCATGTATGCCCTGCTGGGCGTCGGGCAGGGATCGGAGAGCCCGTCGAAGATGGTGATCATGCGCTGGAACGGCGGCGGCAAGGAGGCTCCGTTCGCGCTGGTCGGCAAAGGCGTGGTGTTCGATACCGGCGGTATCTCGATCAAGCCCGCTGCCGGAATGGAAGACATGACCATGGACATGGGCGGCGCAGGTGTTGTCGCCGGCGTGATGAAAACGCTGGCCCTGCGCAAGGCCAAGGCGAATGTCGTCGGGCTGGTCGGGCTTGTCGAAAACATGCCGGACGCCAAGGCGCAGCGTCCGGGCGATATCGTGAAGTCGATGAAGGGCGATACGATCGAGGTGATAAACACCGATGCCGAAGGTAGGCTCGTTCTGGCCGATGTGCTCTGGTACGCCCAGAAAACCTACAAGCCCGCGGGCGTCATCAACCTTGCGACGCTGACCGGCGCGATCATCATCGGCCTCGGGCATGAAAATGCGGGCGTGTTTTCGAATGACGACGATCTGTGCAAGAAGTTCCTGAAGGCCGCGAAGGAAGAGGACGAAGGCGCGTGGCGGATGCCACTGGGCAAGGCCTATGACAAGCTGATCGACTCCGATTTCGCCGACGTCAAGAACACCGGAGGCCGGCCCGCCGGTTCGATCACCGCGGCGCAGTTCCTGCAACGCTTTGTCGAACCCGAAATGCCCTGGATCCATTTGGACATCGCCGGCGTCGCCGCAACCAAGAAGGAAACGGATTTCGCGCCCAAGGGCGCGTCCGGGTGGGGTGTGCGGGCGCTGGACCGGCTGATCGCGGACAATTACGAGGCATAGCTTGGCCGAGGTCTTTTTCTACCACCTGACGCGCTCGCCCCTGGAACAGGTGCTGCCCGACCTGCTGGAGCTGTGCCTCCGGCGGGACTG
>JBFIHV010000023.1:0-15307 GCA_041601595.1 Amylibacter sp.
GCGAGCGCATCGAGGATGGCCAGATGCTCATCCATGACCGAAACCAGAAGTTCGGGCAGCAGCCGGGTATCCGCCTGCCGGATCAGCCGGATCTTGATCTGGTTCACGCGATAGATATTCGAGACAAGTTCATTTCCCAGGCTATCGATCATCGTGTCGTGCATGGACCAATCCAATTGCTGCGCGCGGCCCAGAAGCTCGGGCGTCACGCCCTGCAACGCCTCTTCACGCACTGCGCTGAATTCATCGCGCATGCGCCCGATCTGTTCGACGCTGGCGGTTTTCGCGAAATGCGCCACCGCTTCGCGCTCAAGGATATGGCGCAACTGGAAAGCGTTGCGCACGAGGTCAAGGTCCACCTGCGCTACGAGTATCCCCCGGTTGGGAACGGTGCGCACCAGACCGTCTGCCTCCAGCCGCGGGATCATTTCGCGGATCGCGCCAAGCGACATGCCGGTCAGTTCGACCAGTTCCCGCTGGGAAACGATCTGGCCAGGCGTGATATCCCTCGCCAGCAGATGCGAAGTGAATCGGTCATATGCCTTTTGACGTAACAACGACATGTTCCCTCCTCCCGGAACGATTTTCTGACGACTGCGATACTCTATGCGGCGGTCAAACGCCCCGCCAGCGCGGATACTGCCTTTGCATCTGCGGATGACAGCGGCGCCCGGACACGGTCCCAGCCGGATTCGCCGTACTGGGCACCGACCATGGCTTTGACCAATGGCGTGACCGGATGCGAAACGACCTCGTCAACCAACGCGGACAGATCGCGGTCGGCCTCGCCCGTTCGAATGATCTGCGTCAATCGCCGCGGGACGAGATTCGCCATGCCGCTGATCGCGCCGGCACCGCCCAGCGGGGCCGCCTGCGCCAGAAGCCGTTCATCGCCGATCAGGATCGCCAAATCATCGTATTTCAACAATTCCCGCGCATTGGCCCAGTCGCCGGCGCTGTCCTTGACCCCAAAGACTTCCTCCTGGAAACGGTCTTTCAGCTTGCGGATCAAAGGCACCGACAGGCCGACGCCGGTTACCTGGGGGATGTGATACAGAACGATCTGGACGTCAGGCCGGCCGAGCGTTTCAATAAACTCGGCGAACCAGGCGAAAAGCGCCTCGTCGCTGACGCCCTTGAAATAGAACGGGGCCGAGAGCAGCAAGCGCCTGACGCCCCGGGAAATGCAGTCGCGTGCCTGCTGGACTGCCTGTTCCATCGCGCAGGCCACAATGCAGACCGTGATTTTTTCCGCGGGAACGCCAACAGCCTGTACAGCGCCCAGCATCGCAATGCGTTCGGTCATGCCGATCGATGCGCCTTCGCCGGTTGTTCCGAACAGGGTGATTCCGTCGGCACCCGATTCCAGAACACGGACGGCATGGGCCCCTGCCCGCGGCAGATCGATGGACCCGTCGGCATCAAAGGGCGTCACAAGGGCTGCTGAAATACCGAACAGGTGGGCGCGATGGCCGGCACCCCCTGCTTGGGAGCCGGCATTTGCGTCGGGTTGTCGAATGGCCTTGATCATGGCGTTCCTTCGGTTTGAAATGTCAGTAACATGTTACTGTGCGGCCACGTCATATACAAGGGTCTGATTGCGCCGGATCGCATGCGGAAACGGCGGCATCGGCGATGCCGTGCAGGGGCCGGACGTTCTGACTGGAACCTGTGTTTCAAGTGGAGGCGGCAAGGCTTTTCATGCAGCGACTTACGGCGTTCCCGCCGCCAGCATCGTTCTGAGAGCCGCCAGATCGTCGACCCGTTTGCCGGTAAATATTTCGAAGGCATGAATGCCTTGATGCAGGAACAGCTCGTACCCCGACAGGAACTCTGCGCCGGCCGCCTCCGCCTGCGCCCGGAAAGGAGTGTCCATGGGCGTGTAGACCGCATCGAAGGCCCAGCTGTTCGCGGGGAAAGCGCCTTCGGGAACCGGCGTGCCGGGATACCCGTGCATTCCGAGCGGCGTGCAGTTGATGACGCCGGCAGCCCCGGACAGATCGGCGATCCCTCCGGTCCGCGCCGTCGTCCCGCCTTTGCCCGCCTGCACGATCGCCGCCGCCAGCGCCGTCGCCGTCGCCTCGTTCTTGTCGACGACGATCACCTCGGTCGCTTGCAGGGCGATCAGGCCGAAGGCGATGGCCTTGCCGACGCCGCCCGCGCCAATCAGCACGGTCCGCCCCGGCGACTTCCCGCCAAAGGCCGCGCGATAGGCGGCGACGAAGCCTGAATAGTCCGTGTTGAATCCCCTCGGCCCTTCCTGCCCGAAGCGTACCGTGTTGACCGCTCCGATCCGCGCCGTGATACCGTCGAGATGCTGCAACCGGCTCAGGACCTTTTCCTTGTAGGGCAAGGTCACGTTTATGCCTTCGAAACCCCGGGATTGCGCCATGTCGAAAACCGCGTCGAAGGACAGGCCAAGCTGCTTCGGGATCAAACGCTCGTAGGACACCTCCAGCCCCGCAAGCTGCCCGCAGATGCGATGCAGATCGGGCGCGCGCGAGGTCGCTATGTTGTCTCCGATCAAACCGAGTTGAATTTTGGTCATTCGCCATATCCAAACAAGCGTGGCAGGAAGAGAACGATGTCAGGCACAAGGATCAGCAGCAGCAATGCGGCGACCAGCACGGCGAGAAACGACCAGATCTCGCTGATGATCTCGCGCAGCGGAATGCCGGTGACCGCGTTGATCACGAACAGCAGGATGCCATAGGGCGGCGTTATCAGGCCGATCATGCAGTTGATGACAGCGACGACACCGAAATGAACCAGATCGATCCCCAGTTCGCGGCAGGTCGGAATGAAAAGCGGCAGGATCACCAGAATGATCGTCGTCGCATCGAGCACGCATCCCAGCAGCAGCAACAGGATATTGACAGAAAGAAGGAATACCAGCGGATGGACGTCCAGACCGACCAAGGACTGCGCAACCATGCCGGGGATATTTTCGGAAGCGACCACGTAGTTGAGGATCAGCGCACCGCCGATGACCAACCCGACGGCGGCGGACGAACGCGCGCTTTCGACGAGTATCCCGTACAGCGCGCGGACCGAGAGCGCCCGGTAGAAGAGTGCGGCCAGAACCAGCGCATAGGCGGCGGCAACGGCGGCGGCCTCGGTCGGCGTGGTGACGCCCCCGTAAATCCCGTAGAGCAGGATCGCGGGCATCAGAAGCGCGGGAAATGCATTGGCCGTGTGGCGCGGCAGTTCGCGCAGCGGAACCGGCTCTTCCAGTGCGAATCCGCGTTTCGCGGAAAGATAGGTATTCATCGCCATAAGGATGACGCCCATCACGAGCCCCGGCACGATGCCGCCAAGGAACAGGTAGCCTATCGAGGTGTTGGACACGAGGGCGAACAGCACCATGGGGATCGACGGCGGGATCACCGGACCGATGGTGGCGGAAGCTGCGGTAATGGCGGCGGCGTAACCCCGGCTGTAGCGCCCGCCGTTCGTCATCATCTCGATGATGATCTTGCCGATGCCCGCCGCATCCGCGACGGCCGATCCGGACATGCCGGAAAAGATCAGCGAGGCCACGACGTTCACATGCCCCAGACCGCCGCGGAAACGGCCGACGGCGGCAACGCAGAAACTCAACAGCCGTTCCGAAATTGTGCCGGCGTTCATGATATTGGCGGCCACGATGAACAGCGACACGGCCAGCAGGACGAAGCTGTTGAAAAGGCCCTGCAGAATCTGCTCGCCGGCCAGCGCAATGTCCTGCCCCGCGACGCCCAGATACACCAGGGACCCGAGGATGATCGCGTAACCGATGGGCATGCCGATGCCCGCAAGCGTAAAAAGAGTGATCAGGCACAGCGCCAGTTCGAAGCTCATCCCTCTTCCCCCACATGAATGGCATGAGCCTCGTCCGGCGGACCGTCCCGCAGAATTCGCACGAAACGCCAGGCATAGCGCAGGGCCACGGCGATCATGAAGATGCCGTAAATCGCAAAAATGGTGCGCATCGGGATTTTCAGCGTGGCGCTTTTCTTGATCTTCAGGAAATCGATGTAATCCCAGGTCGGCAGGAACGACCACGCCATCGCGACGACGATGGCCGCAGCCGAAACAAGGGCGAGGATCTGCCGGGCTTTCCGGGGGACCGCAAGATAGAGAATGTCAAAACTGACATGGTCCCGTTCGCGCACGATAAAGGCGTTGCCCCAGAACACGATCCACACCCAGAGCGCCAGGCAAAGCTCCAGCGTCCAGCCGAACGGCTCCAGCAGGACATATCGCGAAAAGATTTGCAGGACGAATGTAAGGAACATCGCCGCCAGCATTGCGGCGGCGATGAATTCTGTGCCGCGGTTGAACCATTTGGATATGAAAGTCAAAACGAGTCCCCCCGCGGTTCAGTTGACGACGATGCGTGAACTAGTTGCCGAGCGCGTTGATCTTCTCGAGGACACCCTCGGGCCAGCTCGATGCGAAATCGCTTTCAAGGTACATGCTCTGAACCTGGTTGCGGAAGGCGGCGAGGTCGGGCTCGTAGACATCCAGGCCCTGGCTTTCCAGGAAGGAAACCAGATCGGCCTCTTTCTGCAGCTGGTTCTGGCGCCCGAATTCCGCAGCAGCGTCGGCGGCAGCCTGAACGGCGGCCTGCTGTTCCGGCGTCATGCTGTCGAACACCTTCTTCGAAATGGCGAGGTAGTTCAGGTCAACCAGATGCGATGTCAGGACGATCTGCTTGGTGACTTCGTAGAACTTGGCGTCCACAACCGTCGGCAGCGGGTTGTCCTGTCCGTCAACGGCGCCGGTCTGCAGCGCGGTATAAACCTCGGTGAAGGCCATCGGAGTCGGGCTGGCGCCCAGAGCCTTGCCCAGGAACTGCCATGCGTCCGTGCCGGGCATGCGCAGGTTCACACCGGCCAGATCGGCGGGTGTCCTGACGGTCAGTTCATCCTTGCTCTGACGCAGGTTCACCTGACGGCGGCCCAGATACATCACAGACAGAAGCTTCACGCCAAGTTCGTCTTCGACTTTCTGCTTGAACGGGTCCATCAATGGGTCGTTGAAAACGGCCACCTGATGCGCTGCGTCCTGATGAACATAGCCGGCGGTAAAGATCGAGAATTCCGGAAAGAATACCGCGAGTTCCTGGGCCGATGTGATCGACATTTCCAGGTTGCCGCGGGCAATCGCTTCCAGTTCGGTGCCCTGGGCAAACAGCGTTGCGTTCCAGCTTGGCTCGAAGCTGGCAAAGTCAGAGACCGCGGGCCCGAACTTTTCAATCAGGGCGACTGCGCGTTGATCGGTTTCGGAGCTTGGCGCGGACAGGCGCAACTGGATTTTATCCTGCGCCAACGCCGCTGTGGTCATTGATCCGGCAATAACAGCCGCTACCGCAGTTGTTAGCACGGACCGACGTGCGAATTTCAAAGTCATCTTTGGTTCCCTCCCTGTCGATGCTTGAGACCCCGTCGATTACGGAGTTGGAAAATATTGCGCACGAAATCGCCAAAATATCAACCGTTATTTAAAAAAATATAGTAGCTAACTGGTTTGATATGATATTTCTCAAATAATCGATTATTTAGCGCCGCGACCGGTACCTTGATCGAATCGGCACGCCTCTTGCCGCCTACAGGCGTCCCTGCGCAAGACTGTGCTCGACGCCGCCTTCGATATGGGTGCGCAGGATCGCCTGAGCCGTCTTGATGTCACGCTCCATGGCACAGCCGAGAAGTGCCCGGTGTTCGGCGGCGGCCTCCTCGCCGCGAAACGTCAATGTCCGCATCTGATAGCGCAGGTATTTGTCGAAGATGGTTCCGTGCAGGGTCAGCAACTCCCGTGACCCGCACGCGCTGATCAGCGCCTGATGGAACTCCCAGTCATATCGCTTCCAGGTCTCCTTCTCGGAGTGATCGCCAGCCTGCATTCTCTGTTCCATCCGCGACAGTTTATGGTGGGCCGCGATGATCTGGGCCTCCCATTCCGTGTCGCCCGCCTCGAAGGACAGTCTCAGGGCGTGGCATTCCAGCAGTATGCGCAGGTCCGCGATCTCCCGCAGTTCGGGACCGGAAATCGGCGCGACAAAAAATCCGCGCTGACCTTCGGTGACGACGAATCCTTCCGTAACGAGTCGGTTAAGGGCCTCCCTGATGGTCGCGACGCTGGCCTTGTAGGAGGATTTCAGACTGTCGAGCTTGAGCTTGTCGGAGGGGGACAGACGGCCAAAGATAATGTCTTGGCGAAGCGCTTCATACACGCCCTCCCCGACAGTCATGTCACCTGACAAAATATGCACAGAACGCCTCTCTCCTGACTTGCGGCGCAGGAGGCTTGAAGCAATCCATGCGCGCGGCACAAACGCGCAAAAAACATGGCTTGCGCGCAATTCATCAGATGGTATTATATAAAATCGATTATATCAAGAATATCCTATAGGATTGGGGAAGAAATTGATCAACCTTACCCGACTGGACCCGGACAACCGCGGCGCCCGAGTCAAGGCGACCAGGGCCAGCAAGCTTGTGGACATACTCCGGACGTCAATCCTCAGCGGAGGGTTGCGACCGGGCGAGAAGGTCAGCCTCGATCAGCTGCGTGAATTCCACCGGGTCTCGCTTTCGCCACTGCGCGAAGCCGTATCGAGACTGGTCTCCACCGGATTGATCGAAATGGAGGATCAGCGCGGCTATCGCGTGGCTCCTGTGTCGGTCGAGAACCTCAAAGAGGTAATCACTCTCCGCACAATGCTCGAGGTACAGGCCCTTCGGGAGAGCATCCTGCATGCCAATCTGGACTGGGAAAGCGCCGTCATGGGGTCGTTACACCGTTTGACGCGTGCAATTTCCAACGCGTCGGATCCGGCCAAACGCGCGCAACTGATCGAGGCGCAAGCCGATTTGCACGCCGCACTGGCAGCCAACTGCCGCATGCCAATGACGATTGATCTGTGCCGTTCCATCTTTGACCTCTACGCGCGCTACGAACACCAGTTCGGCGGAGCGGCGGCGGATCAAATCACCGGCGAGCGCTATACCTCGATCGTGAGGGCAGCGGTTTCGCGCGACGTGGAAACGGCCACAATAAAGCTTCGCGACCATATCAGGCGAACTGGCGCCGCGCTCGCCGCGCAGGTCGAGGCTGAAACTCATCGAAAAACAGAGACGGAAAAGAACCAATGAGCAAACTGATCAGCATTCTGAACGGCCCCAATCTCAACCTGCTCGGGCAGCGGCAACCGGAAATATACGGGTATGAAACTCTTGACGACATTGCGGCGCGATGCGGCGCTCTGGGTCGGGAACTCGGACTGGACACGCTCCTGCGCCAATCCAATTTCGAGGGACAGATCATCGAATGGATACACGAGGCGCGGCACTCGGCCTTCGGGATCATCATCAATCCCGGGGCGTTCACCCATACCTCGGTCGCGATACTGGATGCGCTGAACACCTTCGACGGGCCGGTATTGGAGGTGCATATTTCAAACGTGCACAAACGCGAGGCTTTCCGGCACCATTCCTATGTGTCGCTCCGCGCGGAGGGCGTGATGGCCGGCTTTGGCACGCAAGGCTACGAACTTGCCGTCCGTCGCATGGCGGCACTGGCGGAAAAATGACCGTCCGCATCGCAATAGCCGGCGCCGGGCTGATCGGGCGCCGCCATGCGGATGCCGTTGCTGTCGCGAAAGGCGTGGAACTGGCCGGCATAGCCGATCCCGGCAATGTCGGAGGCGAGGTCGCGCGGCGGCACGGCGTCCGGCATTTCCGGTCGCTGACGGAAATGATCGAAGACGACAGGCCGGACGGGGTGATACTGGCAACTCCGAACCAGCTGCATCTGGCCAACGCCCTTGAATGCGTTAACGCCGGAATTCCCGCATTGATCGAGAAACCGCTGGCGACCGACCTGGCAAGCGCCGAGCGGATCGTCGAGGCCGGCAAAGCCGCCAACGTAACTTTGCTGACCGGTCATCACCGTCGCCACAACCCGCTGATCGCCCGCGCCAAATCCGTCATCGAGAACGGCGATCTGGGACAAATCACCGCCGTTCAGGGGACGACCTGGTTTTACAAGCCGGATGATTATTTCGACGTCGACTGGCGCCGTAAAAAAGGTGCGGGCCCCGTCTACCTCAACCTCAGCCACGACATCGATCTGATGCGGCATCTCTGCGGCGAAATCGTCAACGTCTACGCCGTGGAAACCAACGCCGTCCGCGGGAACGAAGTCGAAGAAACAGCGGCGATTGTCCTGACGTTCGCCAATGGCGCACTCGGAACCGTCAACGTGTCGGACACGATTGTAGCACCGTGGAGTTGGGAACTGACCGCCCGGGAGAACGCGATGTATCCGGCAACCGCCGAGGCCTGTTATCTTATCGGCGGCACTCACGGGTCACTTTCGCTGCCAAACCTGTCGGTCTGGTCAAATCCGGCAAGACGAAGCTGGTGGGAACCGATCTCGGCCACCAAACTGATATTCGACTTCGAAGACCCGCTTGTCCGCCAGGCGCGGCAGTTCGCGGCCGTCATACGCGGAGCGGAACTTCCGTTGGTCACTGCGGAGGAAGGCCTGAAAAATCAACGGGTCATCGAAGCCATAAAGGTCGCCGCGAAAACAGGAACCCCTGTGCCTGTCCCTCAGTGAACGCTGCCTAAGCCGGATTTTCGAGCTTCGGAAGCCGGTGACTGACACTGTCGCAAGCGAGACGATTTACTTGAAACATCGGCCGGAACTAACTAAAGCTTAAGTACTTTCCTATGAAAATTCGGCGCAAACCCAAGGGAGGCGGTCTTCACCATGTCAGGAAACGCCATAATAAGGGTCGTGGACCTGCATAAATCCTATGGCTCGATCGAGGTCATAAAAGGTGTTTCCCTTGAGGCGAAGGAACATGATGTCATCTCTCTGATCGGGGCCTCCGGGTCGGGCAAATCGACCATCTTGAGATGCATGAATTTGTTGGAAATTCCGACATCCGGAGAAATTTACATAGACGGCAAGCGACTGCCACTGTCCGAACCGAAGCACGGCGTCCGCAAGGTGACGTCCGAAAAAGAACTGCGCGCCATTCGGACGAGCCTTGGCATGGTCTTTCAAAGCTTCAATCTTTGGAGCCATCTGACAGTCATCCAGAATATCATGGAAGCCCCTGTCCGCGTCCTGAAAAAATCGAAGGATGAAGCGCGCGCCAATGCCGAGCGATTGCTGGAACGCGTCGGAATTGCGGCCAAACGCGATATGTACCCCAGCCAACTGTCCGGCGGGCAGCAACAACGCGTCGCCATAGCACGGACCCTGGCGCTGAATCCGAAGGTCATGCTGTTCGACGAACCGACGTCCGCGCTGGATCCGGAAATGGTGGGCGAGGTCCTGCAGGTGATGCGTGATCTGGCCGATGAAGGCCGCACCATGATAGTCGTCACCCATGAAATGGGTTTTGCGAGGGAAGTTTCCAACCATGTGGTCTTTCTGGACCAGGGAAAGATTGGGGAGCAGGGACACCCGTCAGAGCTGTTCAAGTCCCCGAAAACCGAGACCTGTCAAAAGTTCCTGAGCAAGGTTCTTTGACATGCCATCATCAATAAGGAGAAAAGAATGAACTTCAAGACAACCGCATTGGCAACCGCAGTTGCCATGGGCCTGGCCGGGATGGCGGTAGCCCAAGATTTGCGTATCGCGACGGAAGGCGCATACCCTCCGTTCAACGAAAAGAACGCGGCCGGCGAATTGATCGGATTTGATGTCGATATCGCGAATGCATTGTGCGCCGAGATGAAACGGACATGTGTTATCGTCGCGCAGGACTGGGACGGAATCATTCCAGGCCTCGTCAACAACAAGTACGATGCAATCGTCGCCTCCATGTCCATCACCGAAGAGCGCCTGAAATCCATCGACTTCACAAGCCCGTATTATTCAAACTACATCGCCCTTGTGGCGAAGAACGGGTCCGGTTTCACTCTGGATGATGTTGCAAACAAAGCGATCGGCGCCCAGCGCTCGACGGTCGCCTCCGAATGGGCCGAGGAAAATGCCGGCTCGCGTGGCGACGTGAGGCTCTATGACACGCAGACAGCGGCTTATTCCGACCTCGAGTCCGGCCGCATCGACGCTTTGGTGTCCGATTATCTGCCTGCTGTCGACTGGCTGAAGACAAACGAAGGGTTCGGCTTTGTCGGAGACAAGATCGATATCGACGACAAGATCGGCATAGGTCTGCGCAAGGGCGAAGACGACCTGAAATCCGCGTTTGACAAGGCCCTGGCCGCTATTCGCGAGAATGGCACCTACCTGCAGATTTCCGAAAAATACTTCGGCGTAGATATCTTCTAACCGGCGGGGGGGCTCAGGCCCCCCTGTTTTTATAGGGGCAGAACAGGTGTTGGAACTTCTCTCTTTCGGGGATTCAGGCTGGGGTGACGACCTGTTGAAGGGTGCGATCATCACGGTTCAACTGGCGCTTTGTTCGGTCGGTCTGGGCTTTTCGGCGGGGCTGCTTCTGGCGATGATCAAGCTGTCCCGGTTCCGAATTCTACGATGGACAGCAGAGGCTTACACGCTGTTTGTCCGCGGAGTGCCCGAGTTCCTGATCCTGCTGCTGGTCTTTTTCGGATCGGAACAGATCATCAATACCTCGCTGGCCGCCATGGGTTTCGCGGTCACTGTCGCGGTGCCCAAATTCGCCGCCGCCGTCGCAGGCCTGTCCATGATCTTCGCGGCATACAGTTGCGAGGTCTTCAGGGGCGCTTACCTTGCGGTGCCGTCCGGCCAAATGGAAGCGGCGGAGTCCGTCGGCATGACCAGGATGCAGGGGTTTCTGCATATCCGCATGCCGCAACTCTGGCGGTTCGCGATACCGGGGCTGGGCAATCTCTGGATGGTGATGCTGAAAGACACGTCGCTGGCGGCCGTCATCGCATTGGATGAACTCCTGCGGGTCGCCAAGGTGGCCGGCGAAGCCACGTCGAACCCTCTGTTGTTCTTCGTCACCGCGGGTCTGATCTACCTCGCCCTGACAGCGCTGTCCGACATTGTGCGGGACAAAGCTGAAAAGTCGGCGCAGAAGGGCATGGCAAGTTCATGAGTGTCTATCAAACCGCGAAATATGCAATCTCTGATGCAGCCTGCTCGGTGCTCTCGCCGGTGACGCCCGGCTCCTTCGGAGAATTTTGCCCGCGGTTTATCGACGGTTTTTTCGTCACGGTCGAGCTTTTGATCCTGTCGTGTTCTATGGGCCTTGTGATTGCAATAGCCGTCGCGTTTGCGCGGTTATCCTCGAACATATTCATCAGCAAGGCGTCGTTTGTCTATTCCTACATATTCCGCGGCACTCCATTGCTGGTGCAGTTGTGGATCGCGTATTTCGGCTTCGGCAGCCTCGGGGCTGAAAAGCTTGGCTTGTTTTGGCCGCTGTTCAAAGAAGGCTGGACGATCGGCGTGATCGTTCTGACGCTCAATACCGGCGCTTACGTGTCAGAGATTTTACGCGGCGGACTGGTGAATGTTCCCAAGGGCCAGATGGAAGCTGCCGTGGCAACAGGGATGAGCTGGTTCCAATCGATGTTCCACATCATGCTGCCTCAGGCTTTCAAGATTGCATGGCCTGCCTACGGAAACGAGGTTGTTCTGTTGATGAAGGGCAGCGCCCTTGTTTCGACGATCACCGTGCTGGACCTGATGGGGCAAACCCGCACGGTCTTTTCGCGCAGCTACGACCTTGATGTCTATGCCTATTCCGCAGTTCTGTATCTGCTGCTGGCCGGCACGATCACGGTCTTGTTCAAGTTCGGCGAAAACCGCATGAAGACCGACTGACGGGCGGCGGGCGGATGGTTGCGGAAGTGACCAAAACGCCACTTCCCCGCCCTGCCCGCTTCAACCCTGGAACAGGTCCTTGTACTTCTCTCGCAGGATGTTCTTCTGGACTTTGCCCATGGTGTTGCGCGGCAGCTCGTCCAACAGCACCAGTTTGCGGGGGTGCTTGAAACGCGCAAGCGCGCTTTTGGCCGCCTCCATGATGGCCTCAAGGTCAGGCTCGGTGTCCGGCTGCGGGATCAATATGCCCAGCACGGTTTCGCCGAAATCCGGATGCGGCACGCCGATGACCGCGCATTCCAGCACCCCGGGCTGTTCATCGAGAAAGAGCTCGATTTCCTTGGGATAGACGTTATAGCCGCCCGAGATGATCAGATCCTTGTTGCGGCCGATGATGTGGACATAACCGTCCTCGTCGATCTTGCCCATATCGCCGGTGATGAAGAACCCGTCCGCGCGCAATTCTTCGGCGGTCTTCTCGGGCATCCGCCAATATCCTTTGAACACGTTCGGCCCGCGCACCTCGATCTGGCCGACCTGACCGTCCGGCACGGTCTCGCCGCTTTCCGGATCGGTCACCTTCAGTTCTATACCTGGCAGGTGAAAGCCGACGGTACCCGCGCGACGCTCTCCTTCGTACGGATTGGAGGTGTTCATGCTGGTCTCGGTCATGCCGTAGCGTTCGAGAATCCGGTGGCCGGTCCGCTTTTCGAACTGCTCATGCGTCTCGGCCAGCAGCGGCGCAGAGCCGGACACGAACAGCCGCATATGAGAGACCAGTTCCCTGTTGAAACGCGCATCCCCCAGAAGCCGCGTGTAAAAGGTCGGCACGCCCATCATCGTCGTTGCCCGGGGCAGCCAGCCGATGACCTGGTCAAGATCGAATTTCGGCAGGAAAATCATGCTTCCGCCGGAAGCAAGCACCACATTCGCCGCCACGAACAGGCCATGGGCGTGGAAAATCGGCAGGGCGTGCAGCAGCACGTCCCTTTCCGTGAAACGCCATTCCCGAACCAGTACCCTGCCATTCGACAGGATGTTATCGTGGGTCAGCATGGCGCCTTTGGAACGGCCCGTCGTGCCCGAGGTATACAGGAAAACGGCAAGGTCGCCGCCGTCGCGATCGACGGTTTCAAACTGCGCGGGCATGGCTCGGGCGTGGTCGGAGAATGTGCCGCTTCCGTCGGCATTCAGGCTTTCCACACGCGCACCGAACCGGCGCCCGATCTTTTCCATCTGGGGAACCTTTGCTCCGTCGCAGATGATCAGCGCAGCACCGCTATTTTCGACGAAATAGCTAAGTTCATCGATGGTATAGGCAGTATTTAGCGGCAGAAATATCAGCCCGGACTGAAGGCATGCCGCATAGAGGGCAAGCGCCTCCGGCGACTTTTCGACCTGCACCGCAACGCGATCACCGACGGAAAGGCCAAGGTCCGCCATCGCATGCGCCATGCGGGCAGCCGTTTCCAGAAAGCTCTGGTAGGTGACCGTTTCGCCATCCGGCAGGTACAGGAACGGCTTCGTGTCATTCGCATGCACGCCAAGAAGGCTATCATAGAGAAGATTCGCCATAGACTTTCCTCTACCCCTCGTATCGTTTCATCCGGTCAGGACCAATATCCTCAACCCCGCACATGGCCAATGAAAATCAGGCGCATCGCCTCCGGACGGGGTCGTGACCGATCTGCTTATGCCGGAAGCAAGGACGTTTCCGTTGGCTTCAGGCGGCGATCACGCCTCCCGAAGCAACCATTGCATCTATTTCGACATCGCCGTACCCCGCTTCGCGGAGCACCTCGCGGCTGTGCTGGCCCAGCATCGGCGCGGCGCGGCGAATACCGGCGGGGGTTTCGGTGAACTTGACCGGATGTCCCAGGGTCTTGACCGTACCGGCCTTCGGGTGCTCGACCTCGACGATCATGTCGCGCGCCTGCGCCTGCGGATCGGCGTGCATTTGCAGAATGTCCAGAACCGGCCCGGCGGGCAGACCGGCTTCTTCCATGCGTGTCAGCCATGTCCCGGTGGTCTCGTGGCGCAGTTTCTCGTTCAGGATGGGCACCAACTCCGGCAGGTTCTGAATGCGGTCGTGATTGCTCGCGAAACGCGGGTCCTCGTCCAGTTCCGGAGCGCCGATCACCTCCAGAAAGCGCAGCCAGTTGCGCTGGTTCGCGGCGCCGACATTGATCCAGCCGTCGGACGTCTGGAACGACTGATACGGCGCGTTCAGGGGATGCGCCGACCCGAGCGGACCGGGCGCCGCGCCGGTGGCGAAAGCGATGGCGGATTGCCAGTAGGTCAGCGTGATCGCGGCCTCGAACAGCGAGGTATCGACCTTCTGACCTTCTCCGGTCTGCAAGGCCCTTGCATAGGCCGCCGAAACGCCCATCGCACCGATGATCCCGGCGGTGATGTCGGATATCGGCGCCCCCGGCTTGACCGGCGGGCGCCCGGGCCCTTCGCCGGTGATCGACATCAGCCCCGACATCCCCTGCGCGATCAGATCGAAACCGCCGCGCTGGGCATAGGGGCCTGTGCGCCCGAAGCCGGAAATCTCGCAATAGATCAGGCGGGGGTTGATCTTGCGCAGTTCTTCGTATCCCAGCCCGAGCTTTTCCATCGTGCCCATGCGGTAATTCTCGATCACAACATCCGCCGTTTCCAGCAGCCGCTTCAAGGCTTCCACCGCCTCCGGCTGCTTGAGGTTCAGCGCCACGCCGCGCTTGTTGCGGTTCATCATCATGTAGGCGGCGGACTCGCCTTCGATTTCGGGAGGCACAAAGCGGCGGCTGTCGTCGCCGTCGGGCTTTTCGACCTTGATCACATCCGCGCCCATATCGGCCAGCATCAGCCCGCAGACAGGCCCTGCCATGATATGGGCCAGTTCGATGACTTTCATGCCTGCCAGAGGCCCCGAGGGTTTGGAATTCATGTCCCCGTCCATTGCGGCTTCTCCTTGGCAAGGAAGGCTTCCAGACCGTGGCGGAAGTCCCTGCTCATGTAGCAAAGTTCGATCAGATCGACGTCATCGACGCGCACGGCTGCCGCGTTGCGGCGCATCGCCTC
Organism: Amylibacter sp.; assembly: GCA_041601595.1. Taxonomy (GTDB): domain Bacteria; phylum Pseudomonadota; class Alphaproteobacteria; order Rhodobacterales; family Rhodobacteraceae; genus Amylibacter. Next base: position 14,845 of record JBFIHV010000023.1, read on the forward strand.
CTTCGTGGCCCGCAGGGTCAGGGGCGCCATCTTGCCCAGATGCTGCGCCAGCGCGGCGGCACGCTGCATCAAGGCGTCCTCGTCGGGCAGCACCTCGGACACCAGTCCGCAGGCTTTCGCCTCTTCAGCCTCGATCAGGCGGGCGGTGAAAATGATCTCGCGCACCCGCCCGGCGCCCAGCAGGGTGCTGAGGCGCGCGAGGTTGCCGGCGGCCAGACAGTTGCCAAGCGTCCGCGCGATCGGAAAGCCGAACTTGAGGTTGGCTGTGGAAATGCGCAGATCGCACACGGCTGCGATCGCCGCTCCGCCGCCGGTGCAGGCCCCGTTGATCGCGGCGACGGTGGGCAGCGGGCAGCGTTCCACCGCCTCCAGAACCGCTTCGATCTTCGCCTCGTAATCCAGCGCATCCTGCGCGCTGTCGAAGGCCCGGAACTGCGTCATGTCGGTTCCGGCGGCAAAGGCC
>JBFIHV010000024.1:0-14954 GCA_041601595.1 Amylibacter sp.
ACCACACCACCGCCGACGACGCCAGCCGCTACCGCGAGGATGACGAGGCCAGCGTCCACTGGAAGGAAGAGCCGGTCGCACGGCTGCGCAAATACCTGGTGGCGGCCCACGGCTGGAGCAAGCAGGACGAGGAAGACCTGCTGCACGCCCTGACAAAAGAGGTCGATCAGGCCGCCGAAACCTATCTGGCAAGCGACCCCGAACCGGCAACCGCCATGTTCGAAGACCTGTTTGAAACCGCGCCCGACGATATCGCGGCCCTTTCGGAGGCGTTTCGCAATGGCTGAACTGACAATGGTCGAGGCAATCCGATCCGCGCTGGCCCATGCCTTGGAGGAGGACCCCGACGTCATCATCTTCGGCGAGGATGTCGGCATCGACGGCGGCGTGTTCCGCGCCACCGACGGCCTGACGCAGCGTTTCGGGTCGAACCGCGTGCGCGACACGCCCCTGTCCGAAACCGTGATCGCGGGGATGGCGGTCGGGGCCGCCGCGCACGGGTTGAGGCCGATTGCGGAAATCCAGTTCATGGGCTTCCTCTATTCCACGCTCGACCATCTGGCCAACCATGCGTCGCGCCTGCGCAACCGCACGCGCGGGCGCCTGACCTGCCCTATGGTGCTGCGCGCGCCCTACGGCGGCGGCATCAAGGCGCCCGAGCACCACTCCGAAAGCATGGAGGCGATGCTGGCGCATATCCCCGGCCTGCGCGTCGTCATCCCGAGCTCGCCCGCCAAGGCCTATGGCTTGCTGCTGGCGGCGACCCGCGATCCCGATCCGGTGGTGTTTCTGGAACCGAAGCGGCTCTACCGGTCGATGCGGGAAGAGGTCGCGGAAAACGGCGAGGCCCTGCCGCTGGACACGGCGTTCGTCCTGCAATCCGGCGAGGACGTGACGATCGTGACATGGGGCGCGATGGTGGCGGACGTCACGGCGGCGGCAGAGGAATTGTCCGGCGAAGGCATTTCCGCCGAGATTATCGATCTTGCGACAGTGAAGCCGTACAATCGCGCCATGGTCCGCGCATCGGTGGAAAAAACCGGCCGTTGCGTGATCGTGCACGAGGCGCCGCTGACCGCCGGCATGGGCGCGGAAATCGCTGCCGATCTGGCGGAACACAGCCTGACCAGCCTTCTGGCCCCGATCCGCAGGGTCGCCGGATACGACACCGTGATGCCCTACCTGCGGCTCGAGTCGCATTACATGCCCGGCAAGGACCGGATCGTGGATGCGGTGCGCAGCGTCATGGAATTCGCATGACCGTCTTCGTTCTTCCCGATCTCGGCGAGGGGCTGAGCGAGGCCGAGATCGTCTCCTGGCAGGTGGCGGAGGGCGAACATGTGATCGCCGACCAGCCGCTGGTGTCGGTGGAAACCGACAAGGCGGTGGTCGAGGTTCCGGCCCCCTATTCCGGCACCGTGAAAGCCCTATTGGCCCAAGTCGGTGACATCGTCGCCACCGGCGCGCCGCTGGTCGAGATAGAGACCGGCAAGGATGCCGACAAGGGCGCGATTGTCGGCGATCTGGACGCAAAGGCGCCGGGGGAGGAACAGCGGCAGGGACCATCGCCTGTCAGACCGTCGGAACCGGTGGTCAAAGGTATAAAGGCGTCTCCGGCGATCCGGAAACTCGCCCGCGAAAAACGCGTCGATCTGGCATCTGTCAGCGGCAGCGGGCCGCAGGGCGCAATCCTGTCGTCCGATATTCTGGCCGCCGCAGGCGGTCAGGTCGAAGGCGAACGCCTGCGCGGCGTCCGCCGCGCCATGGCGCGCGCCATGACCCGATCGGGCGAAACCGTGGTTCCGGCAACCGTCACGGACCGCGCCGACATCCATTCCTGGGCGCCGGACGAAAACCCGACGCTGCGGCTGGTGCGCGCCATCGCGGCGGCCTGCAAGGCGGAACCGGGGCTCAATGCGTGGTTCGACGGCCGGCAGCGCCGGCTTCACGATCATGTCGATCTGGGCCTCGCCGTCGATACGCCGGACGGGCTGATCGTGCCCGTGCTGCGGCACATCGGAACCGCCAAAGACCTTGCCGACCGGATCGCCGAGGCGAAAAGCTCGGTCCTGCACCGCACCGCCTCTCCTGCCGACCTTCAGGGCGCGACGATCACCCTGTCCAACTTCGGGATGCTCGGTGGAGAGTTCGCGTCGCTTGTCGTATCGCCGCCACAGGTCGCGATCCTGGGCGCGGGTCGGATTTCCGAAGTCTGTGTCTCCGAAGGCGGGCATCCGGCATTCCGGCGAAGCATGCCGCTGTCGCTGACATTCGACCACCGCGCCGTCACCGGCGGCGAAGCGGCGCGCTTCCTGACGGCGGTGCGCGCCGACCTCGAAAGGCCGCAGACGACCGAAAGGAAGAAGCATTGAGCGATATTTTTAAGATGTCCGATGACCTCGGGCCGGAAAAGATCCTGCATGTCAGCAACCGCGCCGCCGGATTGCGCGCCATCGTGGTGATCGACAATACCGCCGCCGGACCTTCGATCGGCGGTGTCAGAATGGCGCCGGACGTCACGCTGGAAGAATGCGCGAGGCTGGGGCGCGCGATGACCCTGAAGAATGCCGCGGCGGGGCTGCCTTATGGCGGCGGCAAGGCGGTGATCTTTGCCGATCCCGCCATGCCGGAGGATCGAAAGGAGCATCTGCTGCGCGCCTTCGCAAACGCCATCCGCGACGTGAAAGACTATATTCCGGGCCCGGACATGGGAACGGACGAGGTCTGCATGGCGTGGGTTTGGGACGAGATACGACGCGCGGTCGGCCTGCCGCGCGTGATCGGCGGCATCCCGCTGGACGAAATCGGCGCAACCGGTCTGGGCGTCGCGACCGCCTGCGAGGTCGCGCAAGCCTTCTGCGACCTGCGGCTGGACGGCGCACGGGTCGCGATTCAGGGATTTGGCGCGGTCGGGAAACACACGGCGCTGCGCCTTGCCGAAAGGGGCGCCAAGGTGGTGGCGGTCTCGGATTCGCGCGGATCGGCCCTGAATCCGGAAGGTCTGGACCTGAGCGCGCTGATCGACCTAAAGAACCGCGGCAAGAGCGTGGCCGACCTGAAAGGGGCGATCACAGGCGATAGCGGCGCCGTCATGGTCGCGGACTGCGATATACTGGTTCCCGCGGCGCGGCCCGACGTGATTTCAAAGGCCAATGCCGGCGACATCAGGGCCCGGTTGGTGGTGCAGGGTGCAAACATTCCCGCAACGCAGGAAGCCGAGGAAATCCTGCACGCACGCAATATTCTGGTCGTGCCGGATTTCATCGCCAATGCCGGAGGCGTCATCACCGCCGCCTTCGAATATCGGGGCAGCACCGAAAGCCAGGCTCTGGCCGCAGTCGTCGAAAAAATCAGGAGGAATACCGGGGAGGTACTGACAGCGGCCCGCGACAGCGGAGACATGCCGCGAACCGTCGCCATGAGGATGGCAGGGGACCGCGTGCGCCGGGCCATGAAGCTGCGGCGCTTTTCCTGACAGCGCCGCCTTCCGCAGACGACGGCGGTTTTGCCGGGAATCCCGGGAAAAAGCAGGACGCGGCGAAACTGCGAAATGGCCGCTTATCCCTGTTGCCTTTGCATTCCGAACGAATGAAACTAGATCTGATTTGAAACAAGGGGATTTACGTGTCGCCAGCGAGATTACGCAGGATAAGGGAATTTTGGGCCGCCGCAGCGATTGCGGCCCTTGGTTCCGCGCCGCTGTTCGCGGCGGAGGTCACGCTGACCGCACCCAAGGCCGGCAAGGATCTGCTGGAGGGTCTGCGCGCGGCGTCGGTCACGCTGACCACGGCTCAAAACGAGAATGCGGAAGCCCAGGACCTGCTGAGTTCGGCGCGCGCGGATTACGCCCAGATCATCGGCATGCTGTATTCCGAAGGCTATTTCGGAGGCGTTGTCCACATACTGGCGGACGGCAGGGAAGTCGCCGATATTCCGCCGCTCGAACAACCGTCGTCGGTCGAGAGCATCGTCATCACGGTGGACCCCGGTCCGTTGTTCCTGTTCTCGCGGGCCCGTATCGCGCCGCTGGCGCCTGGAACCATCCTGCCCGAGGGTTTTCAGCCAAGTGCACCAGCCCGGAGCCGTGTGATCCGGACCGCCGTCGACGCCGGCGCCGAAGGGTGGCGCGATCAGGGGCACGCCAAGGTGGAGGTCGAAAGCCAGCGCGTCGTCGCCGACCATTCCGACAACACGCTCGACGCCGATATCGCCCTGAGCCCGGGACCGAGGCTGACCTTCGGCAAACTGATACTGGAGGGCGAAAGCAGCGTCCGGGAAAACCGTATCCGCAAGATCGTGGGACTGCCCGAGGGCGAGGTGTTTTCGCCCGAGGCGCTGGAAAAAGCCGCGGCTCGGCTGCGCCGGACCGGCGTTTTCCGGTCCGTCACCCTGCGCGAGGCCGAAGAGATCGGGCCGGACAACACGCTCGATATCACCGCGATCACCGTCGATGAACGGCCGCGCCGGCTGGGTTTTGGTGCGGAACTGTCGTCGCTGGACGGTCTTTCGCTGTCCGCGTTCTGGCTGAAACGCAACCTGCTGGGCGGTGCCGAACGTTTGCGTCTGGACGGCGGCGTATCGGGGATCGGAGGCCAGACCGGCGGCATCGACTACAACCTGTCCGCGCGACTTGACCGGCCCGCCACCCTGACCCCGGATACGAACGGCTACCTGCTCGGCGAATACCGGCAGGACGACGAACCTACCTATCTGGAACGCTCCAGCACGCTGGAAATCGGGTTCGAGAATATCTTCTCGGACCAGTTACGCGGCTCTGTCGGCCTGTCGCTGACCTATTCGGATGTCGAGGATGACGGCGGCAAGCGCAATTTTCACTATGTCGGGCTGCCGACGACGGTAACGTGGGACCGGCGCGACGACAAGCTGGAGCCGACCAGCGGGTTTTACGCAGGCGTGGATGCGCTGCCCTTCTACGGCATCGGAACCACCGCATCCGGCCTGCACAGCGAGTTGGACCTGCGCGCCTACAAGGGCTTTGGTCAGGATAGCCGCTTCGTGCTGGCCGGACGCATGCAGCTCGGGTCGGTTTTCGGCGCCGGCATCGGCGAAGTGCCGCCCGGACTGCTGTTCTTTTCCGGCGGCGGCGGCACGGTCCGCGGACAGTCCTACCAGTCGCTGGGCGTTGACCTCGGCGGCGGCGACATTTCCGGCGGGCGATCGTTTCTGGGATTTTCGGGCGAGGTCCGGGCGAAAGTCACCAAGACGATCGGGGTCGTCGGCTTCTATGACACCGGCTACATCAGCGCCGACAGCATTCCTTCGTCAGATGATCCGAACCACAGCGGCGCCGGGATCGGGCTGCGGTATTACACCAGCATCGGCGCCATCCGTCTGGACGTCGCCCAGCCCATCGACGGCGGCGACGGCAAAGGCGTACAGTTCTACATCGGCATCGGGCAGGCCTTCTGATGCGCTTCCTGATCCCTTTTCTGATAATGTTTCTCGGCGTCGCTCCGGCGTTGGCGCAGGAAGCCCCGCCGCCGGACGACCGCGGCTATCTGCAATCGCTGATCGAGGACAACCTCTCGACCGAGGACACGCAGGTGCGCATCGAGGGCTTTCAGGGATCGCTGACCTCGACCTCCAGCATCGACCGGCTGACTGTCGCGGACGTCGACGGCGTCTGGCTGACCATGACCGGCCTCAAACTGGACTGGAGCCGCGCCGCCTTGCTCAGCCGCCGGCTGGAAGTCACCGAGCTGTCGGTCGAGGAAATCGTGCTGGATCGCCTGCCGCCCGGTCAGAAGGCGCCCCCGTCGGCAGAGGCGAAACCCTTCAAGCTGCCGGAACTGCCGCTGGAAGTGGATATCCGCAAGATCAGCGCCGGTGCGATCACGCTTGGCCCGCAGGTTCTGGGAGCCGCCGCCACCCTGTCGCTGGACGGCAGCGCCGTCCTGTCGGGCGGCGCGGGCAAGGTGGACCTGCAAGCCAAACGCACCGACGGGCGGACCGGAAGTTTCACGATTGCGGCCGGTTATTCCAACGAGACTCAGGTTCTGGACCTTGATGTCCTGCTGGACGAAGCCCCGGACGGGATCGCCGCGAACATGCTGAACCTGCAAGGCAGGCCTTCGGTCAGGATGGCCATCGCCGGATCGGCTCCGCTGTCGCAATACGAAGCCACCATCGACCTGCAGACCGACGGCGTGCCGCGCTTGAATGGCCAGGTCAGGCTGGCCAGCGTTCCCGACAGCGACCAGCCGGGACTGCCGCCGGCACGGGAGTTCAGCGCCGCGCTCGTCGGCGACGTCGCGCCGCTGTTCGCGCCATCGCTCGCCGGTTTTTTCGGCGAAAACATATCCCTGTCCGTCAGCGGGCTCCGGTTGCCGGACGGACGCGTCCAGATCGCTTCCCTGTCTGCGGAAACCGCTGCGCTGAGTCTGGGCGGTTCGCTTGACCTGGCCGCGAACGGCCTGCCGGAGCGCTTCGACCTGACGGGGCGGATCGCGGGCGAGGCGGGCGAGGCGGTCATCATGCCCCTGCCCGGTCTGGCGACGACCCTGACCAGTGCCGAGTTCTCGGCGCAGTTCGATGCCGACACCGGCGATACCTGGCAGGCGGGCGCTACGATACAGGAATTCACCCGCAACGGCCTGTCCGTGGATACCGCAGTCATAAGCGCCAATGGAACCATCGCGTCGGACATGGCGCGCAAGGTTTCAGCGAAGGTAGGCTTTGCCGCCTTCGGCGTCGACCACACAGATATAGCATTGGCGCGCGCGATGGGGCCGAGGCTGGCAGGGTCCGCCGTTCTGGACTGGACCGAGGGCGCACCCCTGCAATTGCTGGATCTTCAGGTCGAGGGCGCGGGCCTGAAGCTCCGCGCCGCCGGGACGCTGGACAATTTCGACACGGGACTGACGGCCATCGGCGCAGCCGATCTGGAAGCGTCCTCGATCGACCGGTTTTCCGGCCTGGTCGGGCGCGACATAGCGGGCGGGATACGTCTGCATGCCGAGGGCAGCGGAGCCCTGCTGGACGGCAGTTTCGATGTGGCGCTCAGCGCCGAAGCGACGGATCTGGTGACCGGAACCCCGCAGATCGACCCGCTCTTGACAGGTCCCAGCCAGGTGCGGCTGGAGGTGAAACGCGACGAGACCGGAACCGAACTGGAACGTCTGGAGGTCAGGGCGCATTCCTTCGACGCGACGGCCAAGGGCACCCTGTCGAGCACCGCCGGCCAGCTTGATCTGCAGGCCGCACTGAACGACCTGTCGCTGGTGGATCCGAGCCTCGACGGGCCGGCGAACCTCGACACGTCGCTGTCTTGGCAGAAGGACGCCCCGGTGCGGATTGCCCGTCTTGACCTGACCGGCGCAGGCGTCGAACTGAGCGGCAGCGGAGAGGTCGATCCGGCGGACGACGCCCTGCCCGCCTCGGGACAGGCCACGCTGGGCATCGCGGACCTGTCGCGCTTCAGCGCGCTTGCGGGCAGGACGCTGGAAGGCTCTCTCGAGGCCGCAGTAACGGGCTCCGGACAAATTCGCGGTCGTGACTTCGATGTCTCGCTCGACGCGACGGGCGAGGATCTTGGCGTCGGCATTGCCGAAGCCGACAAATTGTTCGCCGGTTCCTCGCGCTTTTCGGTACAGATCGCCCGCGTCGCCGAGCAGTATTCGCTCGGCAAGCTCGATCTCGAAACGCCGGAACTGACCGTCGAGGCCCACAGCACCGCGGGCGCCGGTTCGCCATTGGCCTTCAGCGCCCGCCTGGCGGACGTCGGGCTGTTCGCGCCCGACTTCCCCGGACCTGCCGCGATGCAGGGAACTGCCGCGCCATCGGGACAGGACTGGCTCCTGTCAATGGACGGGACCGGGCCGGGCGGAACCACGGCAAGGGTCGAAGGCCTCGTGGCGGGCGATCTCGGCGACGTCGATCTGGCGATCACGGGTTCCGCGCCGCTGGGCATGGCCAATCCGTTCATCGCGCCGCGATCGCTGCAGGGCGCTGTCCGTTACGATCTGCAGCTGACCGGGCGGCCGACGGTCGCCAACCTGTCTGGCCGGCTTTCGACCAGCGGCGCGCGGCTAGCCGCCCCGACGCTAAATCTGGTGCTGTCGGACATTGACGGCACCGTCACCCTGTCGGATCGGCGCGCGCAGGTGGGCCTGTCGGCCCGCTCCCGCGACGGCGGCACGATCCGTGTCGACGGCGGGGTGAACCTGCGGCCGGGCTATTCGGCCGCGTTGACGGTGGCCCTGTCGCAACTGGTGCTGACCGACCCGTCCTTGTACCGCACCACGATTGACGGCGCCGTGTCGATTGACGGGCCGATGACCGGCGGCGGCAGGATCAGCGGCGCGATCGATCTGGGGAGCACCGAGGTGCAGGTCACAGCGGGCACGGCAGGCGGCGGCGACATCATTCCGGGCCTGATTCACGTGAACGAACCCGCCGAGAGCCGCCTTACCCGCGCCCGCGCCGGCCTGCTGGAAACGGGCGGCGATACCGGGGCGGGCGGAGGCGCCGCGCTGGGGCTTGACCTGCTGGTGCGCGCGCCGAGCCGGATTTTCATTCGCGGCCGCGGGCTTGACGCCGAATTCGGCGGGCAGGTCCGCCTGACCGGGACCACCCGCGACGTGATCCCGATCGGACAGTTCAACCTGATCCGCGGCCGGCTGGATCTGCTGGGAAAACGCTTTGATCTGTCCGAGGGGCAAGTGCGTATCCAGGGCACTCTGGACCCCTATATGCGGCTGGTCGCGGAAACCCGGAACGGCGACATCACCAGCCGTATCGTCATCGACGGACAGATCAGCGCACCCGAGGTCAGTTTCGAGTCCGACCCGGAACTACCCGAAGACGAGGTCGTGGCGCAATTGCTGTTCGGGCGCGACCTGTCCACCTTGTCGCCGTTTCAGGCCCTGCAGCTGGCCGGTGCGGTCGCGACGCTGACAGGACGCGGCGGGGGCGTCGTCTCCGATATTCGCAGCAACATCGGCCTCGACGATCTAGACGTCACCAGCACCGCCACGGGCGAGACCGAGGTGCGCGCCGGCAAGTACCTGACCGATAGCATCTATTCGGACATCATCGTGGATTCCGCCGGCAGGACCGAGGTGAACCTGAATCTGGATATCAGCCCGAAGCTGACACTCAAGGGACGGGTGACCAGCGAAGGCGAGACCGGCGTCGGCATCCACTATCAGCGAGACTATTAGCTAGCCGTGACCGCTCAGTTGGAACGAGAGGATGATGATCGACGCCGCAACCGCCCAGGAAGCCAGAACGCGCGGCACGACTGAAAGCCACCAATGCTGTTTCGAATAGCGCCCGATGACGGCGCAGACCACAAACGCGCCGAAGATTACGAGGAACAGCGTCAACAGGAAGTTCCCCACGACAAGCACGGTCGTCTGGCTGAAATAACGGCCCAGAAGCACGAGCGGCGCACAGCACATGCCCGCCAGACCCAGACAGCCCTGAAGCACGCATAGCGGCGGGAAAAGTTGCAGCGCGGCCATTGCGCCGATGCACATCGTCAGCAGCAGACAGAGCCATACCACGTCGACCTGCCAGATGTAGTCAAAGGGAAACCCCAGCAGGACGCCGGTAAAAAAGGCGGCGAATCCGATCACGGCATCGCGCCGGCTCCAATAGGAAATCAACAGGCCGCTGACCGCCGCGATCAGCAGTATCTCGGGATTGTAGACGACCAGCTTTGCGCCAAGCTTGATCTGCTTGAGCGGGCCGAAATGGTCGGCAAAGACCGCAACCGCGCTGCCTGTCCAGATCGCCGCCGCCATCAGGCTGGTTCGCATGCTCACGACAGAACCCCCGTCAGGAAACCGAAACCAGCCAGGCAGATCACGGCTCCGACCGAGCGCACGATGTAGTCTCCGAAACGGATGCCGCGCACGAGGCTGAAGCCGATGCCGGCGGCGTGCAGAAATCCCGTGCCGACCACGAAGCCGACCGCGTAAATGCCCGGACTGACAGCATTCGGCAGTTCCTGTCCGTGCGCGTAGCCGTGGAAAATCGCGAAGACGCCGACGATCACGGCTGCGGCAGCCACCGGCAGGCGGACCGCGAAGACGATCAGCAGACCCAATACAATACCCGACAGGGCGATCATCATTTCAACAGGCGGAACGGGAACGTCGGCGACGCCCAAGGCGGCGCCGAAGGCCATGATTGTCGGAAAGACGATGGGCAGGGTCCAGATCGACGGCTGCCCCAGATAGGCCCCCCAGATGCCGACCGCGACCATCGCGGCGACGTGGTCCCAGCCCTGAATCGGATGGGTGAAGCCACTGATGAACCCGCCCGCGGTCACTTGACCGGAATGGGCCAACGCAGGCAAGGCCGAAGCCAGCGTCAGCAAAACAAGGGCCGTCAGCACTTTCGGCGGAGACACAGGAATGGCGCTACCCTCGGTCAGGACGGCTTTTAGCCGTGGATTCAGTTACTTGGACTATAAGGGCTCGTCGAGAGGTTTCAAACATAATCTGCAGGGGAAAGCTCTGGTTTCCATTCTTGATAAAAACGCATAACAGGTTCAGGATTGAAAAGCAGGCGGCTGCGCCTGGCGAACAAGTGCAGGTATCAGAAATGAAACGATCTGACGTCAACACGATCCTTCTGGAAGGCGACGCCTTCATCCGCTCTTTCGGCTTCCGTTTGCCGCCTTTCGCCTATTACAGCCCATCCGAGATGCGCACGAAATCCGGCACCGAGATTTTCCGGAACCGCCTCGGCTGGGATATCACCGACTATGGCGCCGGACGCTTCGACCGCATGGGCCTGTTCCTGTTCACGGTGCGCAACGGCAGGTTCGCGGATCTGGCGAAGGGACGCGGCATGCTCTACGCCGAAAAGATCATGATCTCGCGCGAGAACCAGCTCAGCCCCATGCATCGCCACGCGGTCAAGGCCGAGGATATCATCAACCGCGGCGGCGGCAATCTGATCCTGGAGATCTATGAGCGCGACGAGGATGGGTCCGTCGACCGCTCGCGCCCCGTGACCGTTCCCGTTGATGGCGAGTTGCGGACCCTGAAGCCGGGGTCCTACCTCTGCCTGAAACCGGGCGAGAGCGTCACGCTGATGCCGGGTATCTGGCACGCCTTCTGGGCGGAAAAGGGCGACTGCCTGATCGGAGAGGTCTCGACCGTCAACGACGATCTGACCGACAATATCTTCGAGGAGCCGATCGGCCGTTTCGCCTCGATCGAAGAGGACGAGGCGCCGATCCACCTTCTGGTTTCGGATTACTGACGTCGCAAGAAGGCCCGGCTCCTTGCGGACCGGGCCGGATGCCTTGGTGCGGATGCAGGGCGATCAGATCGCCAGGTACTTGTGCCGAAGATCCTCGTCGTCCAGCACTTCCTTGGCGGTTCCGTCAAAGACCACCATGCCGGTGTCCAGAATTACCGCCCGATCGGCGAGGTTGAGCGCCGCAATGGCGTTCTGTTCAACGATGACCGTCGTGATGCCCTGTTCGCGGATCAGGTGCAGGGTCTTTTCGATCTCGTGCACGATCACGGGCGCCAGACCCTCATAGGGTTCGTCCAGAAGCAGCAACTTGATGTCGCGCGCCAGCGCACGGCCGATGGCCAGCATCTGCTGTTCGCCGCCCGACAGGGTCGTGCCCTCTTGCTTGCGGCGCTCGCCCAGACGCGGGAACAGTTCGTAGATCCGCTCCAGCGTCCAGCCGATCGGCTTTTCGATCTGCGCCAGTTGCAGGTTTTCCTCGACCGTCAGGCCCTGGATGATGCGGCGATCCTCGGGCACCAGCGCGATGCCGGCCTGCGCCGCCTGCCAGGACTTCATCAGGTGCAGAGGCTGGTGGTCCAGCCAGATCTCGCCGTGTTTGAGCGCCGGATTGTCGAGACGCGCCATGGCGCGCAGGGTGGACGTCTTGCCGGCCCCGTTGCGCCCCAGCAGCGCCAGAATCTCGCCTTCGTGGATATTCAGGCTGACACCCTGAACGATATAGCTCTCGCCGTAATAGGCGTGGATATCCCAGGCAGAGAAATAGGCCGGTGCGGTTGCAGCGTGATTGGCGTTCTTTTCCTTGGTCATGGTCGATGTATCCAGCATTAGTGCGCGCCTCCGAGATAAGCTTCCTTGACTTTCGGGTGGCCTTTGATGTTTTCCGGTAAATCTTCGACGATTACGGTGCCCTGCGCAAGGACGCTGATCCTTTGCGCCAGAGAAAACACCACGTGCATGTCGTGCTCGATCACCGCCATGGTGATATGGCGGCGCTCCTGAATCTCGGCCAGCAGCGCGATGGTGTTGTTGGTGTCGGCCCGCGCCATGCCCGCCGTCGGTTCGTCGAGCAGCAGCAGTTTCGGGTCCTGCGCGAGGCACATGGCCATTTCCAGCCGCCGCTTGTCGCCGCGCGACAGGCTGGAAGCGCGCATGTCGCGCTTGTCGGACATGTTCACGTCCTCCAGCATATGCTCGGCCTTGTCGCGGACGTCTTTCTGGCTGCGCACGCTGGTCAGCGCGTTCAGCTCGAAGCTGCCGTCGCGCTTGCCGAAGCACGGGATCAGCACGTTCTCAAAGACGGTCAGATCACCGAAAATCTCGGGCGTCTGGAAAACGCGGGACACGCCGGCCTGGTTGATCTCGTGCGGTTTCTTGCCAATCAGGGACACGCCGTCGAAGGTGACCGATCCGGTGTCCGGCGTCAGCTTGCCGACGAAACAGTTCAGCAGCGTCGATTTCCCCGCCCCGTTGGGGCCGATGATCGCGTGGATCGTGCCCTCTTCCACCTTGAGGTTGACGTTCTGCAGGGCTTTCAGGCCACCGAAACTCTTGTTGACGTTCTGGACTTCTAGGATGCTCATGTCTCGGTTCCTACTCTGCCGGTGTCGATGCTGCGTCGGACGGGGGCGCGCCCCGACCCGTGCGGTTCCGAAGCCATTTGCGGATTCTGTTGCCGCCCTCGACCAGCCCGCCCGGCAGGAAGATGACGATCAGCATGAACATCATGCCCAGCGTCAGGCTCCACCCCTTGCCGGTGAAGAAATGCAGGACCCAGACAACCGCCGTGGCCAACCCGTCCGGCAGGAACTCGAACCAGCCCTGCAGAACGCTTTCGTTGATTTTCGAGAAGATGTTTTCGAAATACTTGATGAAGCCGCCGCCCAGCACCGGCCCGACCAAGGTGCCCGCACCGCCGAGGATCACCATCAGGACCACCTCGCCCGAGGCTGTCCACTGCATCCGCTCGGCGCCCGCCAGCGGGTCCATCGCCGCCATCAGACCGCCGGCAAGCCCGGCATACATGCCGGAAATCACAAAGGCCGCCAGCGTATAGGGCCGCGAGTTGATCCCGGTATAGTTCAGCCGCGTCTGGTTGGTCTTGACCGCGCGCAGCATCAGCCCGAAGGGCGAGCGGAAAATCCGGATCGACAAATAGAACGCAAGCAACAGGAAGGCCGCGCAGACGTAATATCCGACGCTGAACTGGAAGGCCCAGGCGCCGACTTCCCAGGTCGTGAAATCGCGCATTTCAAGGCCGAACATGCCGGTCACTGGCAGGTTGCCGGTTTCGGTCGCGCCGCCGAACAGGCGCTCGTCCTTCAGGGTCAACTGCAAACCTGTCTCGCCATTGGTGATCGGCGTCAGAACCGAATAGGCGAGGTTGAACGACATCTGCGCGAAGGCCAGCGTCAGGATCGAGAAATAGATCCCCGACCGCCGCAGGCTGATATAGCCGATCAAGAGCGAGAACAGACCGGCGACGATGACGCTCAGCAGCAGTGCCGGCAGGATGTTCATCGACAGCAGCTTGAACATCCAGACGGCGGCGTAGGACCCCACACCCAGAAACGCGGCATGGCCGAAGGACAGGTAGCCGGTCAGTCCGAAGAGGATGTTATAGCCGATGGCAAAGATGCCGAAGATGGCGAATTTCTGCATCAGGTCCGGATAGCCGGCGTTGAACTGCGCCAGGGCCGAGCCATCCGGAAACGGATTCAGGATGAACGGCGCGAATATGGCGAGCGCGGCGACAAACAGGAATGTCCTTGTGTCGGCTTTCTCAAGTCCCAGCATTTATTCCTCCATCACGCCTGCACGACCCATAAGGCCACGCGGGCGGGTCAGCAGAATAATGATTGCAACAAGATAGATGACGATCTGGTCGATCGACGGCAGATACAGCGCCTCGAAGAAGGCCTTGACCTCGTTCATCGACGCGAAGCTTTCGAGGATGCCCAGCATGAAACCGGCCAGAACCGCGCCGGGCAGGCTGCCCATGCCGCCGACGACCACGACCACGAAGCTGAGCACCAGAAAATCCATGCCCATGTGGTAGTTGGGCGAATTGATCGGCGTGTACATGACACCGGCCAGACCGGCGACGGCCGCGGCGATCCCGAACATGATCGTGAATTTCTTGTCGATGTTGATCCCGAGCAGTCCGACCGTCTCGCGGTCGGCCATGCCGGCACGGACGACCATGCCGAAGGTGGTGAAGCGCAGGAATGCGAAGACCGCGCCGATGACCATGGCCGAGAAGCCAAAGTAGATCAGGCGCCAGAAAGGATAGATGATCGCGTTCGGGTCGAAACCGATCAGGACGCCGAAATCATACGAGCCGCGAAACATGTCCGGAGCGGGCGTCGGGATCGGGTTGGCGCCGTAGAACGCCTTGATGATTTCCTGAAGCACGATGGCCAGACCGAAAGTCACCAGGATCTGGTCCGCGTGCGGACGCTTGTAGAAATGCTTGATCAGGCCGCGCTCCATGACGTAGCCGACCAGCAGCATGACCGGGATCGCGAAGAGGATCGCCAGAGGGACCGACCAGTTGATGATCGCCTGTCCGAAGGATTCGCCGAACCAGACCTCGACAAGGGGCGTGTTGACCTTCAGCGGGTTGCCCAGGAAGTCGGTCTTGGTCGGATCAATGGTCACTTTCGCGATGTTCAGGATTTTCTGGACGGTGACCGCGCAGAACGCTCCGATCATGAACA